>NZ_JAVRBF010000009.1:0-160167 GCF_032436805.1 Streptomyces sp. P17
ACGGGGCCGTCGGCCCTGCCCCCAACGGCAACCTCTCCGTACGCCTGACCGTCGAGGCCGACAGCGTCACCCAGGCCCTCACGCGCGGAATCGAGTACGCCCAGACCGCCGCCGCGCAGCACAACATCACCCCCGAGACCGTCATCGGGGCCGAGGTCGTCACCGAGGCCGAGCGCGATCGACGGCTGAGCGACGACGAGTTCGGTGAGCTGTCCGCCGAGGAGGTGCACGGCATCAGCGGCGCGCCGGCGTATGGCGTGTACGTCGAGTTCGACACCGCAGACGTTGCTCCCGAGGCGTACGAGGCACTCTTCGACGCGCTGCACGACCAGCACGGGGCCGTCGGCCCTGCCCCCAACGGCAACCTCTCCGTACGCCTGACCGTCGAGGCCGACAGCGTCACCCAGGCCGTCACGCGCGGAATCGAGTACGCCCAGGCCGCCGCCGCGCAGCACGACATCGCCTCGAACACCGTCATCGGCGCCGAAGTGGGTCTGGCGCTTCGCGCAGACCTGCCGCAGGAACCTGAACGTTCCTGACTCTGTCAGCTCACACAAGCACATACAGCACCCAACGCGCGGTCATCATGAGCAGCACTGGGTGCTGTTCGCGCCTCTGCACGACAAGTGGCAGTTGCACTTGGCGCTCGCCATCAGCGCTGCAGGTCCGCCAGGCCCACTCCAGCGGCGACGTTTCCGCTCCCGTGGCAAGGCGGCGCTGCGTCCGTCGCGACTCTCAGCCCAATCGGCATGTGAGCTTGAGTTCACAAACACACATACTTTCACGCACGCACACATACAAGCGAAGCTACCGACGCTGTCACCTGCGCATTCACGCTTTCCCTCATACTCCTCGACAGCCCCACACGCTCGCCGAAGCACCCGTCAGTGCGTTCACCCGCCCACCCCCTGCATGAGGCGTGCGTTCCATCAGCGCGCGCTTTCACGATTTCACATACTTTCACGCACGCATACACTCATCCACGTGCGGACACTCACACTGTCGCTGACGCGCTGCCATATATGCGCACCCACCTTCCCTCTTTCTGATCTCCACCATCACTTCTCTTCTTTCAATCTCGCGTTCTTCCGCACATCATCTCTCTCCTTCGGATTGTCATGCCCTCTACCCTGCTTTATCTCGCTCTACGAAACCCACATTCACAGTGCCCTACTCCTCCGCTACAACTCATTCCCACCCACGCGCGTTCACATATGCCTTCATTCACCCTGGCGCACTCCCGTGCTTTCCTTTCGTCATGCACAACGACACTCTTACTAGCGCTCGCTCATGACTTCATACCTGCGTGCGGTGAGAAGCTCATCACCAATCACACTCCTTCTTTCGCAACTCTCCAGACTCATTCCTACTGAAGTACCTGCATTGCTTTACGCGCTCTTTCGTTGGCTCTTTCGTTCTTGCTAACGCAGTCCACTTCTGGCATCTCCGCATACGTAGTTCGGGGCGTACTAATGCGCGCACAGTTACGGGCTCACACGGCGTCTCCTGCTCTCGCTGGCGCCTCAGGACACCCGTCATTCCGAACAGCCATAAGCCGTCACGTCGAAGCATGCATTCGCACCCGCTAGCGACCCCACCCAGACGCTCTGTCACGGACGCGCTCTCTCACCCAGTTTCTCGACCTCCCACTCGCTCGCGGTGTGTCGCCCCGGCTTGCGACGACCCTTCAGGCCGCACGCGGGCGCAGGGGTACTACGGCGCACCCAATCGGACACCACCTGCCTCAGGCCCACCCCAACCCGATCTCTCGCAGTGCCCGACACCCCTTCGGCGACCACCCCGTGTGCACGTCCTCCTCACAGCGCAGCTGCGCGAACGTCCCCTCAGCAGGGCTTCCACGAGCGCGTGCACCCGGCACGGCACCACACTTCACACCCACACGAGCACGAGCTCTACCCTCCGGCACCCCTACCGAGCTGGCGCTGCCCCGTGCACCCACCCCACTGGAGCCGCGTCCACCGCGCCCCGCATGGTGCTCTTCGCACACATACGCGACTGGAGGAAGTTCCCAAACATGCAGATTCCAGTTGAAACAACCATCAAGGAACGACGCGACCGAGTCTGACAGGCTCGGTCAAGGCCATCCCTTCCTTGGTCGACACGCTGCTTGAGCTCGTTCTGTAAGGCGTGAGCCGTCCAGGCTGTTAATCTTTCGGCCGTCATCGTGAATCTGTCAGTCCCAAACCCCGTAGACGTCGGCAGTGCATCCCGGGAAGCGAGAAGCCAGGGCGAGGCATCAGGGGAAAGGGGAGGAAGGCACCCATGAAGGTCATCGTCCTCGCCAGTCAAAAGGGTGGTGTGGGTAAGACCACCACATCAGCCAATATCGGTTCGAGCCTCGCCAGTGGCGGCGCGCGTGTAGGCATGGTGGACCTGGAGCTCCAAGGCCAGCTCGGTGTGTCCCTGGGCGCGTTCGCGCGCAAGCCACAGGACATCGGAAGCGCTCTGCTCGACTACATCGACGCCGTCGACGCCGACGATCTCGGCGGCATGGCCCCCTTGCACACCCGCATGATCGACAGGAGCGTCCTACTCAAGGGGTTCGACAACCCCGGAGCGCTCAGCGTCATCGGCTCAGTCATGAACGTTACTGATCGAGCCCGGACCGAGATCGCGAAGCGGGGCTGGGAGGCTGTGTCGAGTCTCCGCCATCTCCTTCTCACCCTTCGCAATGACTTCGACTTCATCATCGTCGACACGCCGCCCTCGGCGGACGCGCTGTCTTCCGTGGCCTTGGCAGCCGGCGATTACGTGATCGCGGTTTGCAACCCGCGGCTGGCGACAGCTGACGGGGCCCGAGTTGTCCGCAACAACGTGGACAGGGTGCCGGAACGCACCGGCGGTACGTGCCACCCCGTGTTCCTTGGCACCGTCATCAACGAAGCCCAGCCCCCCTCCAAGCGCACGGAGGAGGCGGACGCCGTCGACGCCTTCCTGGCCAAGCACGAACTGGCGCCGTTCAGCAAGGAGATCAGGACGAGCCCACAGATCTCAGCGTCGTACGGCATCAGCCGTCCCATCGTCATCGACGAGCCGGCTTATGCGGCAAGCGGCTGGTACGAGGACCTCACCATGGAAATCATCGACCGTATTAGGGGTCTGTCGTGACGCCTTCTACAGACGAGCCTGCGCAGGAACCAACCGCCGCACCCGCCGGCAGGAGGGGCAAGGGGCGGGGTGCGCGGGGCAAGTCCCGAAGCTTCGACTTCACTGCCATCGAGCATGTGGGTAATGACGCCACCGAGGGGGGGTTCCTGGGTGACGACGCAGCTGAGTCCGAACGGCGGGGCGGGGCTGTCCAGGTTTCTGCCCCACCTGTGGAGCCCATCAGTTCTCTGGCTGCTGGACCGAGCCAGTCGGGGGAGGCCGAGGCTTCTGACCTTCCTGTTACTCGGACCCGCGCTCCGGAGGAGCACGACGCAATCCCCACGCCGGCGCCAGATGGAAGCGCGAGCGTCGTACCTTCGCCGTCCCAGCCTCCGAAGGAGGAGTCGACCGGGGCACCTGCCGTGGCGCACGAACCGTCCGCGGTTGAGTCAGAAGTCCAGAACGAGCGACCGTCTCGTCCGGTTCACGAAGAGCCGTCTGAAACGCCTCGTGTGCCTGAGGCTTCGGCTGCTTCGCGTCGCAGGAATGATGGCCCTGGGTTCACCCCCGCTTCGGCCGAGCCGACTCTGAAGCCGAAGCCACGCAAGAAGGCTGCCAGTTCGACGCCCACGATGCAGGAGGAAGTGCTCGCCTCCTTCATAAGGCACCGGACCCAGCGGAACTGGCCCACGTGGTCCGGCCGCATCGAGGGGGAGACGAAGACACGTCTTCTCCAGAAGGCCGACGATGACGCGCTGTCCTCCGGCCGGAACCTCATGCCTGGGCACTACCTCGACGCTGCATTGAGGCTGGTGAAGGACCTGAGTGCCGAGGAGCTCGCTGCACTCGCCAACGAATGGCTGATTGAGAAGTGGTCTGGCGAGCACCCGCCTGGTGTGAGCATCCAGGCCGGCGTTTCTCCGGAGGTGTACGAGCTTCTCAAGGGGCTTAAGCGCACATTGCGCGGTCAGCGCGGCGCCGGGAGCGGCGGGCTGATCCTCGATGTGGTCTCGGCTGCTGTGGATCGTTTCCTGGACGCAGCTGACCAGGAAGGTCCTTTCCCTTCCGCACGCTAGTGATCCCGTAAGGGGGTGGCCCGGCCGTATCGGTCGGGCCACCCCCTTACGACGTGGTTCACGTATTCACCCACTTCCACACACGCGTCACGACATGCACCCCCGCATGCGCACGGACAGCCGGGCCGACCCATGCGCCACCTGTCGCGCCTATGTGCAGAACCGCCCACCGTGACACTGTCATACCCACCGAACGGCCAACGTGCTTCTGACACTTCCAGCGACAGCCGTGCGGAATGCCCTATTCATGCAGGCAGGAGCCGAATATCCCTGCGCCATCGAGGCCCTGACGGTATGAAGATCCGACACGCATTGGTTCTGTCATTACCACCTTCCCGTCGATCGGTGAGTAAGATGCTCTTGACTGAAAGCGAGGACTGATTCATGAGCACGGCGACCAGCGGTTGGTCACTCCGCGCCCTGGCACAAGAAGCGCACGTCCTACCGAAGGTGGCTCGGGACGCAGCCGAAGAAGGCGTGATCGACGCTCAGCACACCGTAGAGACGGACATCGTCCTCGTCCGCCTCTACGGCGCCTTGAAGCGCCTCGTCTGGCCCGAGGAGCGGAGGCCGGCGAACAAGGACCAGGGACTCCGGGTCTGGGAAGCCATAACGATCGAGACAGCGCGGGCCGCCCTTCCGGACGAAGTTCAGGACGACACCGGCCTGTTCATCCATCAGACGGGTTGCGAACTCGTCACAGGGCCAGGTCCTCACTGCCTCGCTCTCTTCAAGCTCGCTGACCAGCCGTTCTACTACGCCCCGTTGGGTCGATGGTTCAACCAGTTGCCTTCCCGGCGTCCCAGCACAGAGCAGAACAAGGACACGGCAGGGGTCTGACAGACCCAAGCAGTACCGGGCTAACCGGTAGAGATCCGCCCAACGGGCGCACAAAAGCAACTGGCCCGGGACTCCGCAATCCCGGGCCAGCCATGTCGAGGAGGTGAGCGCTACTCCACATCCCTAGCTGAATACCTATCGCGCGCGTCCGGCCTCCCTACCTCCCCAGGCGGTGCCGGTTGGCGATGTGAGTTTCCCTCGTACCTCCTCGACTGGAGCACATCATAGCTACCCGTCCGAGGGCTGGCGCAGTCGTGCCCGAAGCAGACCGAAATCGTGCGTCCGCCCGTTCACCGGTTCCTCCGTCCTCGTCTTCCCCGACCGCTCCGCCTGCTTCGGAAGGTACTGGGGGCGGCGGGGGGTCTGTTCTCGCTTCCAGCGAGCCCCTCGTCCTCATGCCGGGCTTGCGCAGCGCTCTGCTCTCGGCTGCGCGGACCGTCCTCGATGACCCGCGGCTGGATGGGGCGTGCGACTCGGTGCGTCTCACGTCTGTACTTCTCCTGGCGAAGGCGCCAGTCGCGTCCTCCCATGTGATCACGATGTCCCGGGATCTCGCTGGATGGCTCGGCTATGGGGTCTCTCATGTCGCTCATACGGTCGTTCCTCGCGTTCGGGCGAGTGGGATCGCGACGTGTGTCCCTGCGCGGGACGCTGCCGGCTGGACTCACGCCCTCGACTTCGAGCTGTTGCCGCTCAAGGAGGCGAGGGCTGGGCAGGGGTTCAACCCGTTGTCGTTGTTGAACAAGCGGGATCTGGCGACGTTCCTGCGTTTCTGCGAGGCAGTGTTGTGCCCGGGGTGGACGCCGCGGGACAAGCCCGCGACGCCGGCCGGGTTCTTTGCACGGCGGCGGGGGTGGGGGTCGGCCACTGACCGTTTGGCCATGCTGCTACTGGCGCTGAACGCGCGTCCGGATGGCCGGGTGCCGATGGCGCCTGGCCGTCTCCCGAAGGGCTTCAACCGGTCCGAGGTGACGGTTGCCCGCCTGCTGGGTTGTTCCGTCGAGGTTGGCAGTGCCGTGCTGAAGCGGTTGTTGGTGCTCGATGGTGTGGCGTGGGACCGTCCGGAGCGGTACGGGCAGGATCGTCTGCTGGTTCCCGCGATCCAGGCCGCGTATCGGCGTTCGCGGGCGGCGTCGACGGCCCCGGCGGAGCCGACCGTGGAGGGCGTGTCCGCTTCCGCCTCCGCGGAGGAGGCGGCCCCGGAGGCGTCGTGCGCGGGGTGCGCTGCACATGAGAAGCCCGACGACCTGCTGCTCGAAGGGGACGGGTGGGCTCAACTCTGCTTCGAGGACGTCCCCGTTGAGGCTGCCGGTAGTGCATGTGGGGATCAGAACACCGAATCTGAGGCATCGTCGCAGGTAGATCAGGGCTTTGACGGTACTTCAGGGGGAGCTGTTTGTGCAGACCCCCACGCTGCCCACCCACCGGTGGTTACTCTCTCTCCTTCTTCTGCGGGTGCTCTGGACTGCTTTTCCGGCTCCGCCGTCTTGGGTGAGGACCGGCTGCCGGAACGCGCGGGCGCGGACGAGGATCTCCAGGAGACGACGGGAATTCTTGCCGGTGCGGCGGGTGGGGCAAGCCCGCTTCGCGGGGAACAGCAAAGCGCGTCGACGGGATCGGGGTGGGGCTCGCCGGTGCGAACTGGCGATTTCGTCGGGGCGGTTGGGGTGCCAGAGGACCTGAAGGTGGCGCTGGCACCGGTGGCGTGGCTGTGGGCCGGGCTGGGACGGGCGTCGACTGGGGCGTGGCTGGCGAAAACGGTGCGTCGGGAGCTGGTGGGCCTGCGGAGATTCGTGGG
Organism: Streptomyces sp. P17; assembly: GCF_032436805.1. Classification (NCBI taxonomy): domain Bacteria; kingdom Bacillati; phylum Actinomycetota; class Actinomycetes; order Kitasatosporales; family Streptomycetaceae; genus Streptomyces; species Streptomyces sp. P17. The sequence goes on from NZ_JAVRBF010000009.1 coordinate 6,823, forward strand.
TGACGGCGAGGGTGTGGCTGAGCGTCGGCTGGCCGAGCGGCTCAAGCGCCGCCTGGACCGGCAGAGGACTCCGGTGCAGGACCTGGCGGCCTGGCTGATCCGGCGAGGGCTGCCGCAGAACAACGGGTGCTGGTCGAACCTGTGTGACGACGGGATCCGCATCGACTCCGGTGGCACCTGCCCCAGCTGCGACTGTCTGATCGGGGATCGGCGTGGCCTGCGCCAGATCGTCGCAACCGAGGTCGCGGCCCAGCACCCGCACGCGACTGGGGGGGAGTGGCGCGGGGTCTACGAGGAGGCGCTGCGCGCGAGGTTCGACTACCAGAGTGCGATGGATGCGGTGCGCCGGGAACGGGCGGCCGAACGCCAAGTCGCCTTCTACGCAGCCGTCGAGGAGCAGAAGGCACAGCTGGCCGAGGACAAGGTGCGGCGGGCTGCGCGGCCGTGTGAGGACTGCGGTCGCGCCGAGGCCGCCGGGCTGTGCCCGGTGTGCTCGCTGCGCCGGTCCACGAAGGCCTTGGTCGACCAGGCGGTCGACATCGCCGTGGCACTACGGGCCGACGTGGACGATCCCCAGGCGGTCGCCGGGCTGACCGCACAGGTCGGCAAGGACACGTGGGCGTTCATCCGGGGTGCCGTGGCGTCGGACGGCACCGACGATCCGGTGTGCCGGGCGTTCGCCGAGAAGGACCTGGCCCAGAAGGTCCTCGAACAGCGCAGGCAGCGGGCGCTGGTTCGGCTGCGGGAGTCCGGGCCGGCCGAGATGGAGGCCGCTCATGTGCGGCGGATGACTCTGCACGGCATGTTCCCGACGGAGAAGAACCGCAAGCGGGCCGATAAGGCGGCCGCGACGGCGCGGGAGCGGGTCGCTCAGGACCTGTTGCGCGAGTTCCTCGGCGACCTGGCCCGGGCGCGAGCCGCGGCGGTGTCGCGCGAGAGGCCGCCGGCGTGGAGCGAGCGGTGCTCCGACCTGGCGGTCCGCCCGCTGGACGAGGACACGGTCGCGGTCGCGGTCGGCGCGGGCACGGGGTCGGTGTGATGCGGCCTGCACCGTACGGTGGCGAACTGCCGTGCCCGGCGCGGGTCGTGTCGGAGGTGTTGGGCGGGCGCTGTGCGGGCCTGGCCGTGCGCGTCACGCCGCTGCGGTTCGCGCGGCGTGGTGCTCGCCGGGGCCCGGTCCTCTTCTCAGCCGGTTGCCGCGGGCTCGGCCGGGGCCGGCTGGGTGGCGTGGATCAGCTTGGACCGTGCGTCGGCGCGTTCGGCGGCGGCGACCTCGCCCCAGAACTTGTGGGTGATCACGAACGCGCTCAGCTCCCGGGCGCGTTCCTGCAGAGCCGTGTAGGCCGCGGTGTCCTCGGCGCTCCAGCCCTCGGTCGCGGGGCGGACGGACGGATACCACTTGGCGGAGTCGTCCCAGCCGTCGTTCGGCTCGACCGACCAGGGCCGGTCCGCCTGCATCGTGCGGAGCTGGGCGTGGATCTCGTGCAGTTCCCGGCGGGCGTCGAAGAGGTCTTTGGGGAAATCGAAGTCGTTCTGGTCGGGCATGAGCGCATCGTAGGCGGCTGGTCTGACACCGCCCCTGCAGCGACGAGCCCACCGCCACAGGTGTGTGAGGCAGACCACATGCCGGTTTGAAGATTCTTTGTCGGACGGGCGTCCTGCCGGTGCCGAGGGGTGAACGCTCGTACCGATCAGCAAGGAGTACAACCCCGATGACCATCCACGACGGTGCTCCCTCGGAGCCGTCCGGCCCCAGCGGCCCTCAGCCGTCGGCCGACCTCGTCGCCGTCCCCCGCTTCCGGCTGGCGCAGCTGCCCCTGGACGTGCGGGGCGAGCTCGCCGAGGCTCGGCGTGCGCTGGCCGGCCGCAGGCCTGCCGCCAGCGACGTCGCGACATCGCTTTCGGAGAAGATCTGCTCGATCGCCTTCCTGGGCGGCGTCGCGAAGCCGGAACCGCGGGAGCGCGGAGCCGACTGGACCTGGGTGCAGCAGGTCGACGGGCAGCTGCGCACGCTGGTGGTCCAGGCGAAGTGGGCGCCCTACGGTGCCGAGGCTGCGCGGGCCCGGCTGGGCGTCTTCGCCGCCCTCAACGCCCGCCGGGCGATCCTCGAGACGCGGACCGTCGACGGGTGGAAGCCGGCGGTCGCCGAGTTCGCCGCCACGTGGCTCGGTATCCCGAACCCCGACACCGAGTGGCTGGAGGCGGTGTCGACGGCGCTGCTGGGCAGCTGGGTGGACCTGCTGGACGAGCCCCTCGTCGACGACGCCGGCGCCCTCGGCCTGAAGCAGCTGAAGCGGGAGTCGGCCGTGGTGCACCGCCAGTTGCAGCCGCTGTGGCGGCGCAAGACGGCCGGCGGGCGGCTCCTGTCGCTCGACCACCCCGTCCCCGGCGGCGGCACGCTCGTCGGCCTGCTCGCCGACCGGGCCGCCCCCACGGAGCCCTCGCTGCTGTGGGAGCCGGAGACGGAGAGCGCGGCGGCCGTGTTCGCCGGACTGTCGCCCGGCGAGCAGCAGGTGGCCCGCGTCTGGGCGCAGTCCGGGCGGACCTCGTGGGCCGAGGCCGCCGACCTGGCCGGGGTCAGTGCGGCCGAGGCCGACAGCGTCCGCCGCAAGCTCCGCCGTCTGGGGCGCCGGTACGAACAGCGGGCGGCGTCCGCCCGTGCCACGTCCGGGCGTCCGCTGCCCGGCGGCTGCGGGAGCTGGGCGTGAACCTCCTCGGCCAGGTCCTGGCCGAGTACCTCGCGGACATCGCCGCCGCGCTGACGGTCACGGCCGCGGCGTGGCTCGTCCGCAAGAGGCGCGGTCGGCAAACCGGCCTGGGCGAGGGGGATGCGACGTAGTCGCGCCGGTTCGCCGGACCCGTGCGCGTGCGGCATGGTGTCCGGCGGGCGCATCCCGTACGAAGGGGTGCGCGGCGAGCGTGCAGGAGGTGGTCAAGTGGAGCCCTTCGGCGTCGGCCAGACGGTGCAGCGGCGGGACGTCTTCCGTGGACGCGTGTGGAGCACCCAGGCGCTGCGCGTGATCGAGGACGCGCCCACGGCCCTGATCACCTGCGCCTGGCCGGGCACCCACGTGCGAGTGCCCGAGACCTACGCGCGGGTGCGCCGCGGCGACCCGTCCGCCTCGCGTGAGGAGGCGGTGCGGCAACTCGCCGCCGGCACCTGGACGCTGAGCGCGGGGGAGTGGCAGGAGACGGTGCTGCTGCTGTGGAAGGCGCCGGGGGCGTACTTCAGCGTCAACGCCTTCTACAGCGGCGACGCCGACCACCGCCTGCTCACCTGGTACGTCAACTTCGAACGCCCGAACGTCCGCCAGCCCGGCGGCTTCGACACCTTCGACCTGCTCGTCGACCTCCTCATCGACGCGGACCTGACCGGCTGGCGGTGGAAGGACGAGGACGAGTACGCCCACGGCCGCCGTCTGGGCATCATCGACGACGCCGAGCACGCGCACGTCGACGCCGCCCGCCAGCAGGTCCTCGCCCTCCTCGCCGACCGGGCAGGACCCTTCGCCGAGGCCGAACGGTGGTCCGCCTGGCGCCGTGACCCGGCCTGGCCGACCCCGTCCCTGCCGGCTCCGCAGCCCTGATCGGCCCCAGCCGACGGCACACGGGACGAGGACGCGACACAAGCGGTACCCGCCTTCTACCGTCCGCGCGATCAGGGGCCCGGCACGCCCATCTCCGCTCGGGAGATGACCGGGCTCCATGCGAAGGACGGACACCATGAAGACGATCGAAGACGGCCTCCAGGTGCACAACGGTCACGCCTGCGGGCCGCTGGCCGACGCCGCCGCCCGTCGAGCCGAGCGCACCGGCGCCCGCCTCGACGAGATAGGAGAGCGGGCCGGCACGCTCACCGACGCCGAGCTGTTCGCCGCGGTGGCCGACGCCCTGCGGCACTTCACCCAGCGCGCCCCGCGCGCCGGACAGGTCCAGGCCCTCGTCCGGCAGATCCGCCAGAGCGGTCCCGTCGCATGGGACTTCACGGGCCGCCTGCCCTGCGCGTGATTCGCCCGCCACGGCGGCCGCGGCAGGACCCGCGGTCGCCGTGGCGGCGGGAAATCTATCCACAGGTGATCCGGGTGACACTCACGGCACAAACGATGGAAGGAGTCGGTGTGCCCCCCAGCCGCGTCCAGCTCACGCGCACCCACCGCGTCCTGATCGCGGTCGTGGTCCTCGGCGCGGTCATCGTGGCCGCGATCGGTTTCGCCGGGTCCTACACAGCCGTCCGCGAGCTGGCCGCCAAGAAGGGCTTCCATAACTTCTCCTACTTCTTCCCGATCGGCATCGACGCCGGCATCTGCGTCCTGCTCGCCCTCGACCTGCTGCTGACCTGGATCCGCATCCCCTTCCCACTGCTGCGCCAGACGGCCTGGCTGCTGACCATCGCGACCATCGCGTTCAACGCCGCCGCGGCCTCCGACCCGCTGGGCATGGGGATGCACGCCGTCATCCCGGTCCTGTTCGTCGTCACCGTCGAGGCCGCCCGCCACACCGTCGGCCGGATCGCCGACCTCACCGCCGACAAGCACATGGAAGGCGTGCGCCTCACGCGCTGGCTGCTCTCCCCGCTGCCGACGTTCCTGCTGTGGCGGCGGATGAAGCTCTGGGAGCTGCGCTCGTACGACCAGGTGATCAAGCTGGAACAGGAACGCCTGGTCTACCAGGCACGCCTGCGGTCCCGGTTCGGTCGCAGCTGGCGCCGCAAGGCACCCGTGGAATCGCTGATGCCGCTGCGGCTCGCCCGGTACGGCGTCCCCCTGGCCCAGACCGCACCGGCCGGCCTTGCCGCTGCAGGCATCGACAACCACCTCCTGCCTGCTGCCGAGCGCACCGCGATCGACCCCGCCCCCGAGCCAGAGGCCATCGTCGGCTCCAGCACCCCGACCACAAGCCCGGCGGACGAAGAGGGCCCAGCTGCCGCGGAGACGGAAGGCGACACCACCCGTCCCGATCCGCACCCGCCCGAGGACGAGACGGTGTCACCCGACCCGGCGAGAGAGGATCCCGGCCCGACCGGCGCAGGTGAGGACCCCGCCCCGCAGGCCGGACAGCCAGATGCCGACGAAGGCGAGGACGACGAGCGGGAGCCCGATGCGGACAACGACCGCGACGACGAAGGTGACCAGGACCACGAGGGCGGCGGTGCCGACGGAAGCGGGGGAGAGGACGGCAACGATCAAGTCCGCCCCGACAGCATCGACCACACGAAGGTCATCGCGTCGATGAAGAACGCCGACGCAGTCCGATACGCCATCACCCAACTGGCGACCTACGACGCCCCGGCGCTCTCCCGGTGGTTGAAGGAGCACGGCAAGAACGTCAACGGCGGACAGATCTGGCGGATCGCCAACAGCGCTTCCAAGCGGGCCGCCACCGAGCCGGCCCAGAGCACGCAGGAGAAGGAGTCGGAGTCGGCTGCTGCGTAGGAAGCGCTCCGCTGCACAGATGCGCCCTGCCGACGGCAGTTCCGTTCGAATCGACTCCGCCGTCCGTCACGTCGGAACCGGCGCGGCCGGCCGGCCACATCATCCGGGCGGCGGCGGCCGCCCTCGTGCAGTGCAGCAGTAGTACGACCGTACGAAGCAGCAGGCCCGCGAGCAGGAGGAGTCTGCCGCTGCACGCCCTGCTCGGCGTGACGCCCTTACGGAGTGCTGCTCGACGTGCTGCTCCTGCACGCTGCTGCTCGTCCTGGTCCAGCGGTGCAGCAGCCGGCGCCGGGACTGCTACTGCACCAGGACGATGCAGTACGCGGTGAAGTGCAGTCCGGGAAACGGCAACCGGATCTCCAGCAGTCGCGTGCAGTCGCCGTGCACCAGCGCGCGCACGCCCGACCCCGGAGAAGGCCGGAGACGGAACTGCCGCCGACCGTAGGCCTCCTGCTCGTGCACTGCCCGGTGCAGCAGGACCACTGCTTCCGGCGTCGATCTGCTGCTCCCGGCCTGCTGCTGTGCTGCTGCTTGCAGTGCCGGTGCAGTCCTGCACGCGGTCGTGCAGTGCAGAAGCAGCTGCTGCTCGTGCAGCGGAGCAGCGCCCGAAGAGCAGCGAGCAGCCCGGTGCAGTGCGCGGCGTACTGCTCGGTGCAGCGGGCCAGCCGCCGATGTGCAGTACGTGCAGTACGGCGCGCACTGCGAGCAGCGAAATCTATCCACAGGCCAACGGGCTTAGCGTCCCTGGAGATCAACGTCCGCTTCCCGCGGGCGGCACCGCGCGCATGGGAGGCGAGGTAGGCGATGGGGCGCAGCGAGTTCGACCGGCAGCTCGAAGAAGGCGTCGAGGCCTTCCTCATGGGCGTCGGCCGGCTGTTGTCCGGGCGGGACATGGACGGGCAGCGCCGTACGGACGCGACGTTCTTCAAGGGCGGCCGGCGTGTCCTCGACGGTGTCGAGGGCCGGGTGGGTCCGTGGTCGTACCGGCCCGGCTGGCAGCGGGCGGCCGCCAGGCTGACCACGCTCGGCGGTCTGGGCGCGGGCGGGTGGCTCTACTGGACCGATCCCGAACAGACGCTCACGGCGCTGGAGTACGGCGGGGCCGGGGCCGGCGGACTGCTGGTGAGCGGCGCAGCGGTGCACGCCGTACGCAACCGCGGCCAGCGCGAGCTGATGCGGGAGTGGGTCGAGCCGCTGCACCAGGCCCTGGTGGGCCCGCTGGGCATTCCCGAGGCCACCCGGCCACGTTCTTACCTGCACGTTCCGCTGAACTTCTCCGACGACGACGCCGAGATCCGCATCGACCTGCCGGTCGCCTTGAAGTTCAAGGAGACCGAGGTCGCCGAGATGATCGTCAAGAAGCTCGCCTTGCAGGGGGTGTCCTTCAGCTGGAAGTACGACGGCCGCAACCCCTACGTGACGGTGAAGAAGGTCCACCGCCCGCCGTCGAAGGTCGTCTTCAGCGACCCCAAGGTCAAAGAGCTGGTGAAGAAGGTGCCGGAATCGGCGCCGTTGATCGGTCTGGAGCGCGGACAGAAGATCGTGTCCGTGGACCTGGACGCCGAGTCCCCGCACGTTCTGGTCTCCGCGGGCACCGGCGGCGGCAAGAGCGTCATCCTGCGCACCATCGCCTCCCAGCTCATTCACCACGGCGCACACGGATACATCCTCGACTTCAAACGCGTATCCCATATGTGGGCCCGCGGCGTGAAGAACGTCGAATACTGCCGTGATATCGCCGACATTCACGACGCCCTGGTCCGGCTCGGGGCCGAAGGACAGCGCCGTATTCACGTCGCGGAGAAGCTCGGCGACGACGCCGACCCGTCCGAGGTTGGGCCGCGCATTGTGATCCTGCTGGAGGAGATCAATGCGACGATGAAACAGCTGACTCGGTACTGGGAGAAGATCAAGGAGAAGGGCGATCCGAAGATATCTCCGGCGGTCGATGCGCTCGCCGAAATTCTCTTCATGGGTCGTGCAGTTCGCCTCCACGTGCTCCTGGTCGCCCAGTCGGCTACTGCCCGCGCTCTCGGCGGTCCGGAAATGCGCGAGAACTTCGCCACCCGCATTCTCGCCCGCTACACGCAAAACGCCTGGAAAATGCTCGTCCCCGAGGTCCAGCCCGCTCCCAAGAGCACCCGCCACATCGGCCGCGCCCAGGTCGTGCTCGGCGGCATGGCCCACGAGACCCAGGTCATGTTCATGAGCGACGCTGAGGCCCGCGCCTGGGCCATGGCCGGCTCAGGCCCCGCGCCCTCCGTCACCCTCACCAAGAGCGCCCCAGTCGCGGCGGATGACTCAGTGACACAGCTGAACAGTGACACAGACGAAAGTCTCCACCTGGGGAAACAGGGGGTTGATGACACAGATCAGACTGTTCACGGCCGAGCTGTTCAGGCCCTGGCGTCCGTCGCCGGGGACCGGTACGAGGAAGGTGACGCGGACGAGGACAGCGACGACGAAGCCGCTCAGCTGCCCGCTGGCGACGAGCAACCGGGAGCCGACGAGGACACCGACCCGCTCGTCGGGCTGCGCGAGGCCGAAGACCTCCTGTCCGACGTCGACCTGACCGCCCTGCGTAATGCCCGGGCCCGTGATCCGGAATTCCCGGCCCCCGCAGACAAACGAGGCCGAGAAAGCCTCTACCGGCTGAGTGACCTGCAACGCTGGGAACGCAATCGCCTCTCCTCTGAAAGCGATGAAGTCGACGAGGACGACGTCTCCGAACAGGAAGACGTCTCCGTCCTCTGACCTCTCCCTGTCCAACCCCAAAGGGCCCGCACTTCGTGCGGGCCTTTTTCGTTGTCGCCGCCGTGCCGACCGACAGTCGTGCGGCTGCGAAATCTATCCACAGGGCAGTCGACATAGCTTCTTGGGTGTGCGCTTCCCGTATCTCGCGCGGAAGCCGATCAGTCACTGCGCCTGCGCGCGCACAACGACCGGACGCGATACGGCCGAGGAGTTCCCATGAAGTTGCTGCGGAAGGTGTTCCGCCTTCCCCAAAAGGACAAGGCGGGGGGTGAAGAATTCGCCGACGCCCTCGCCAGCCGCACCCGACGGAAGGCCGGTGAACAGCCGGAAGCCGGCGCCCCCGAAGACGCCCCGGCCGTACGGACAGACGTGCCGGCGCGACGACCGGACACCTCGGCATGGACGGAGGAGGACGAAGGGTCGGGGAGCGTCGTCGCCCGCCGCACCGGACGGATCGCAGTGTGGGCCGTGATCGGCCTGTTCGCCTTCATCGGCGTGCGCAGCGTCATCGCCCCGCCGCAGCAGCCGACGACCGCGCCCAAGACCAACCCCCAGGCCGAGGCCGCCAAGGACGACGTGCCCGAGGCCGCCGCCCAGCAGGTAGCCGCCAGGTTCGCCCGCTCCTACCTGACATGGTCCAAGGACGACCCCGACTCCCGGGCGACGGAGCTCGCCCGGGACCTGCCCAAGGGCGCGGACACGAAGGCCGGCTGGGACGGCCAGGGCCTCCAACTCGTCGCGCAGACCATCCCTGGCGCAGTCACCCAGACCAGCGCGCACCAGGCCCGGGTCTCGGTCGACGTGCGGGTGTCCAACACCCAGGGCACCGGCTCCAAAGCCAAGACGGTCTCCTCGTGGGTCGGCCTGGAGGTTCCCGTCGCCGAGACGAGCGGACGCGTCATCGTCACAGGACAGCCCGCCCTGGTCGGCCTCGCACAACCGGTCACCTGGAAGGAACCGGGCGCACCCGACACCGACATCGAGCTGTCCGAGCGCACCCGCACGACCGTCGCGAACTTCTTCGAGGCCTGGGTCGACGGCACCGCCGACCAGTCGGCAGCCCCCGGAGCCAGGATCGCGCCGCTCGGCGGCGGCCTCACGTGGCACTCCCTGGACACCTGGGCTGTCGAGACCGGCTCCGGCTCACGGCGCACCGGACTTGCCACCGTCCGCTGGGAGCTGGCCGGCGCCGAACTGCAGCAGACCTACCGCGTGACCCTCACACAGGTCAGCGCCGACGGGGCGTCCCGCTGGCAGGTCTGGCAGGTGACGTCGCAGTGATCACGCCCTCACCTCCGGCCGCGCCGCGCCCCTACGAACCCCCACTCATACCCGCACGCCAAGGAGAGTCATGGGCACCAACCCGCTGACCTCGTACATCATCACCATCGTCTCGTCGCTGTTCGGCGCCGTACTTGTTGTGCAGGTCTTCCTGTATTTCACCAGGAGCCAGTGGGGCAAGTTCGGAACCTGCCTCGCCGGCGCCGCGGTCGCGGCGTTCTGCATCATCAAGACCGACCAGGCCATCGACATCCTCAGCGTGCTGGGGACGAAGATCGTCTCCATCTTCCCGGTGTGAGCGGCGGGATCGACGATGCGAGAATCCCGCACCTTCAGCCGCCACTGGGACCTGGAGACCCGGCAGCACGAACTGCTCGGCGTCGACCTCGGCGAGGGCATCCCCCGCACCACGCTGCGCTACGGGCTCGTGTGCTTCGGCACCTGGTGGACCCTCTGGCTCAGCCTGTTCGGCTTCCCTCCGCAGCCGGCCGTGCCGTTCTTCCTGCTGCCGCCGCTCGGCCTGACCTACGCCGGCGCCAAACGCTCCGTCGTCTACTGGCGGCGCACCAACCTCCTCGTGTGGAGCGTGCACCTTCAGTACCTGGTGCGCGGCGTCCATCCGGTCGTCGGCCGCGGCCGCATCCCCGTGCGTCGGCTCGGAATGCGGCTGCGGACGCGCCGGATCGGCGAGCGCCTGCCGCACCTGGTCCACATGCCCCTGTTCGGCGCGCTGTTCGCCGCCCGCGGCCCGGACCCGGCCCACACCGTCGGCAAGCCGGTGCTCATCCGGCCCCGGGTGCGGCTGTACGGACCGGACGCCGTGGCCCGCTCCCGCCGACGCCTGCGCCGCAAGCACCGCACGGCCGCCCCTCTGGAGAACTCACCATGACCGCCCAGACCCGCATGCCGATTGAGGCGATGCGCGACATGGTCCGCCTCACCGACCCGCACACCGTGCGCGCCCTGCGCAGCAGCGACCGCATCCTGCTCGGCCTGGCCGACGGCGACCGACCGGTCTACCTGCCCGACGCGCCGTCCAACGTGCTGGTCGCCACCGGCGGGGGAGGGGGCACGACCACCGTGCTCCGCTCCATCGCCGCGCAGGCTCTGCACCGCGGAGCGCACGTCGACATCGTCGACCTGGATGCCCGCCGCTCCTCCCACACCTGGGCGGCCTCGCTGGACAACACGGTCGTCTACAGCCGGATCGACGCCATCCACACCTTCCTCATCGAGATGCTCGACCGGCTGCGCCACGAGTACGCCGCCGACCCCGACGCCTGGCACCGGCGCCGCTTCATCGTCATCGAACACGCCGAGCGCCTCCTGGTTGGGCTACGCCAGCACTGGATGCTGACCCACCCCGACAGCCAGCTCGAAGAGGCACCCGGCGTCGAGGCGCTGGGAATGCTGCTGGCCGCCGGCCAGCACAACGGCATCCAGATCGCCGCCGGCAGCACCCGCGGCATCCCTCCCTACCTCGGCACCCAGGTCGGCGACGTGTTCGCCACCCGCGTCCTGGCCTACGGCGGACAGACCCTGTGGGCCCGGGTGGCCCCCGAGGTGTGGCCAGTACCCCCGTACTCCGTCATCCCCGGCCGGATGCACGCCGTCCAGGACGGCACCGCCACCCGCATGCAGGCCCTGCACCTTTCCGAGTCCGAGGCACGCGCCTGGGCGCGCGGCACCGTACCCAAGGAGTTCCGATGAGCAGCGCGACGAAGACGAAGACGGCGAAGAAGGGCGTCTCCCGCTTCGGCCGGCTCCTCGGACTCGGCGCCGAACGGTTCATGCCGGTGCCCCAACTGGTCGCCGTCGCCGACGGCCTGGTGGTGACCGCCACGGGCGCAGAGGCCTGGTTCGTCCTGTCCAGCGCCAACACTGACCTGATGCCCGAACCGGCGCAGGACGCCGAACAGGACGCGGCCGCGCTCGCCCTGGCCAAGGTGCTGCCCGGATACGACGCCCACCTGAAGGTCCTGTGGTCGCCATTGGACGGCGAGGTCTACCGGGCCGAAGCGCACGAGATGTTCACCGCCGGCGACGTGGAGGCCTTCGCCGACATGTGGGCACAGCGCCTGGACGGCCTGGACCTGCCACAGCGTCACCTCCTGCTCGGCATCAAGATCGCCGAGCGGGCCACCGCGACGAACGCGACCGTCAAGGACGCCACCTCCTCAGCGCTCGGCCTGCGCCACACCGGCCTGGCCGAAGGGGAACTCGCCCAGCTCGACGCCGCGGTGCGGCGACTGGAGCGCCGGCTGGAGGCCACGCCGTGGCGGGCGCGGATCGCGCCGGTCGAACTCCTGGCGTGGGCGATCTCCCGCGAGTCCTACCGTCCGCAGCCGGCCCCGCCCAAGCTCCCCGTCGTCACCGGCGCCTCCCTGGTCCGCCTGAGCCTGTCGAGGGCGATCCCCCACTCCGACCACCTCCAGCTCCTCGACGCCCGCGGCGAGACCGCGGCCTGGGTGGCGATGCTCGCCATGCCCGCCTTCCCGGAGGCGATTCACACCCCCGGCGAGCAGGAGTGGCTGCGCTGCCTGTCGGAGATCCGCTACACCCACGAATCCGGCGACGAGCTCCTGGTCTGCCCCGAGGCCAGCGTCCGGTTCACCGTCTGGCGCAAGGGCGCAGCGATCAAGGCCGTCGACAAGGTGCGGCAGTCGGCGAAAGAGCAGCGCCGCTCCGCCGCGGAGAACTCGGCCGGCGAAACCCTGGCCGAGACCGAGGAGACCGAGCTCGTCATGGAGGCCCTGCGCCAGCGGATGTCCCGCGACAGCATGACCCTCCTCGAGGACCACCCGCGGCTGCTGGTGGCCTCCGCCGAGTCGCTCGAGGACCTGCGCGCCCGGTGCGACGCGGTCATCTCGCACTATGCCGGCCTGTCGATCGACGTCATCGTCGCCGCCGACGAACAGCGCGAGATGTGGCTGGAGAGCCAGGTCGGCGACATGCTGCGGGTCGCCGACCTCGGGCACATCCGCGAGACCGACGCCCTCGCCGCGTCCATGTTCTGGGGCGGATCCGAAGCCGGTGACGACGAAGGCCCCATCGCCGGACTGCTCACCGGCACCACCCCGGGCGTGGTCCGCTTCGACATCACCGCCGGCAGTGCCCGCGGTGACGCCACGACCACCGCCTACCTGGGCCGCTCCGGGCGCGGCAAGACGACGGCGATGATGCTGGCCACCCTCACCGCCGCGATGCGCGGCGCCTACGCCCTGATGCTCGGCTTCAAGGGCGACGAGATCGGCCTCATCCGCGCCGGCGAATACCTCGGCCTGCCCTCCCACCACGTCACCTGCGGCATCGACACCCCGGGCGTCGCCGACCTGTTCCGCATGCTCCAGCGCGGCGAAGCGGCCCTGCAAGTCGTCTCCCAGATGCTGATCATGCTGCCCGAACGGATGCGCAACCAGGGCGTCGAGACGCATCTGCTGCGCGCGGTCAACGAGATCGCCGAGCACCACGACCCGGCCTCGTGGCGCGTGGTCGACCTGCTCAAGGACAGCGACAACGAGCTGGCCCGCGACGCCGGGCAGGCCCTCGCCGAGGTTGCCCGCACCCAGCTCGGAGCGCCGGTGCTCGGCAGGCCCCGCGACGGCGCCAGCCCGCTGCGGCCCGAGGCGGGCCTGTGGCTCGTCCAGGTCCCCGGCCTGACGATGCCGCAGGCCGGCACACGGCCGGCGGACATGACGATGAACGAGCGCGTCAGCCTGGCCCTGATGCGCGGGCTGATCGCCTACGCCCTCAACACCGCCTCCCGCGCCGACCTGCGCAACCTGCCCAAGGTGATCAGCGTGCCGGAGGTCCACGTCCTCACCGGCACCGACGACGGCAAACGCTTCCTCGACCTCGTCGCCCGCATGGGCCGCGCGCTGGACACCAGCCTGGCCATCGACAGCCAGGACCCCAACTCCTTGCTCGGCCTGGACGGCGTCCTGGAGGCCATCACCACGGTCTTCGGCTTCGAGCAGAGCACGCGGGTGCAGCAGGACGCGCTCGCCGAACTGCTGCGCCTGCCCGTCGGGGAGGCGAGCCGGGCGCTGATCCACGGCGTCGGCAAGACGGCCCACGGCGTCATCCGCCACGGCCACTGCATCGTGCGGGACCGCTTCGACCGGGTCGCCACCATGCAGTGGGACTCGCCCAGTTACGAACTCCTGCGGGCCCTGTCCACCAACCCCAAACACCAGGCAGAAGACGCCGAACGCGATCAAAGCGGACGCGAGGAAGGGGAGTTGGAGCCCGAGGACGAGGGGGCGGATCACCGCGCCGACTTCGTCAAGGCAGGATCGGAGGGTTGAGTGATCACCCCTATCCGATCGAGGAGAGCTCATGAACCCGCGTATCCGCCGCGCGTCCGCCGCCGCACTTGCTGCAGCCGTCCTGACCGCCCTGGCCGCCTGCTCCAACTCCGACTCCGACTCCGGCTCCGACAAGCCGCAGAAGAAGGGACCGAGCACCGAGCAACTGGTGTCGAAGGCCGCGCAGGACTACATGCACGCGTGGATGGCGGTCAAACCCGCCGACGCCAAGACGATGTGCGAGCTGTCGACGAAGGCCTCTCGCCCGAACTTCGACGAGGACGGCGGCACCCTCGCCGGCTGCGTCAAGGAGCGCAAGACCATCGGCGCCGAGGACACCGACACCACCCGCGCCCCGCTCGACATCAAGATCAGCAACGTGCAGGACGTCCCGGCGTCCGACACCCACCCGGCCGGCAAGGGTGCGCTGGCCACCATGCACCGGTCCGGCGAGGACCAATTCCGATACGCCGTACGCCTTGTGAAGGAGGGTGACAAGTGGCTCATCGAGCAGACGAGCGACGTTGGCGACCGCTTCGCGCACACCGCCGACCCCGTCGCACCGGTCCTGGCCGGGACGGACTGATACTCCGCGCGGCCCGCCGGATCCGCACGTACACATGGCGGCTGCCGCGGCTGCGCACCCTGCTCCTGTGGGGCGTCGGCCTGCTCACCACCTTCATGGTGACCGCGCCGGCCGCGGCCGCCGCCGACGGCAAGTACCACCCGGCCGGCATCGGCGATCTGATGCCGTCCCCACTCAAGCCGCCCGGAGGCCAGGGCACGCTCTTCGAGAGCTACCCGGCCAACACCTTCCAGCTGGACAAGCAGCTCAGCGACGACCTCACCGGCGGCGACCTGATCGACGGCAGCATGCACCAGATCGCCTCGCTCCTCATGGCGATCCTGACGATGATCGGCCGTGCCGCGATCACCATCATGCAGTGGACCTTCAAGGCGGTCTCCCTGCCCGAGATCGAGCCGGCCATCTCCCGCGCCATCGGCGCCGCCGCCCAGCCGATGGTCACGATGTTCCTGCCGGCCGCGCTCGCCGTGGGCATGTTCATCGCCTGGGCCCGGCGCTCCGACACCAGCATGCTCGGCCAACTCGTGTGGGTTGCCGCGTCCGCGGCCATCGCCACCACGCTGCTGACCTCGCCCCAGACCTGGGTCAAGGGTGTCGACGAGGCCCGGCAGGCCGGCTCGAACGTCGCCATGACCACCCTCTCCGGCGGCCTCGCCGGCGACACCTCCAACGCGCTGCCGTTCAAAACGCCCACCCCGACCTGGTCGGACAACGACCGCGACAACGCCGTCCGCAAGGCCTCCGACGCCGTGTGGCGCACCTACGTTGCCGTCCCGTGGTGCGTCGCGGATCTGGGATCCATCGAGGCCTGCAAGCGGTGGGGGCCCGACGTCGTCAAGCTCCGCGACGACATGGACAAGCGCGAGGACTACCTCGCGGAGAACATGAACAGCGACAACGCCGGGCACGAGGCCGTCCAATGGCGCCAGGGCCACACCCCCTCCGGCCGTCTCGGCGTGCTGCTCGCCGCCGTCATCACCGCCGTGATCTTCTGCGCACTGGTAATCATCCTCGCGGCGGCCACCCTCGCCAGCCTCCTCGGTGCGCTGATGCTCCTGGTGTGCGGCGTCGTATTCGCATGCCTGTGGTGCATCCCCGGCAAGCCGAGGCAGTGGGGCGTGGCCTGGGTCGAGGCGCTGGCCGGGACCGTGCTCACGTCGATGGTCGCGATGATGCTTCTCGGCAGCGTCATGATCCTCAACATGGCGATGATCAGCCTGCTGAACGTCTACGGCTGGCTCATCGTCTCCCTGCTCAACATCGCCACCGCCGGCACCGCCCTCAAGCTCAAGAGCCAGCTCGACGGGATCGTCTCCGGAGGCGGCGCCCAGCTGGCCGGCCGCGGTGTGCTGAGCACCCTCGGCAGCCTCGCGACCGCCCGGCGCCTGCGCTCGCTGCGCCCGAACAGCTCCGGCGGCGGCAGCGGCGGCCTGATCGGGGCGATGCGCCGCGGCGGAGGACGTGCCGGCAGCATCCTCGGCGGCATCGGATCAATGGGCGGCATCATCCGCGACCGCTGGGGCCGCGGCGGAGGGGGAGGGGGAGGGGGAGCAGCAGGCGGCGTCGGCAGCGACCCCGGCGAGAGCACCATCCGCGTCACCCGTGCCCGCACCTACCCCGAGCCGCCCAGCTTCCCCCGGCTGCCCGGAGGCTCCTACGGCGACCACGCCGCCACCCGGCCCGGCCTGCCCGGCGGGCCCGGAGGACCTCCCGGCCGAGGCCGCGGACCAGGACCTCGCCCGCTGCCCGGCGGTCCGGGGCAGCCCGCCGACGCAGCCGCCGCACGCGCAGCCCGGGCGGAAGCCGCCCGGCAACGGGGCTACGTTCCCGGCAGCGGCTACGCCGTCCGCCCCGGCCCGCCCGAGCGCACCGGCGTACCGCCGCACACACGGCAGAACAGCTCACAGCCCATCACCGGACAGATCGTCGACACGAACAACCCGGTCGGAGCCCGGTTCCGGGCCTACCCGCCCGCGCCCGCCCAGCGGTCCTCGAGCTCTCGGGCGCCCGCGCCTCCTGCCAGCCGCAGGCCGGCCATCCGCGGCGAGGTCGTGCGCCGGCCTCAACTGCCCCCGGGCCGCGGTAGTTCCTAGTCCGCCGTCCGGCTCCACCGGACCGTCCACCCCTTCTTCCCACGCGTGAGATCCCCGCGGTCCGGCCGCATTGCGGCCGGACCGCCCCGGGGCCATCTCGCCATGCCCGCGTGCCCGCACGCGGGCCGCCCACCCCGGAGTTCCCCATGTCCGACCGCGACCACGACGAGCTGCACAACCCGACACCGACCCCGAAGAAGAATGCCCCGCCCTCCCGCACCCCCGAAGGGTGGCGCGAGTTCCTGCGCGCCGACGAACTGCCCGACGAGATCGCCGATCTGCCCTTCCGTCAGCGGCGCCGCGTCCGCAGAGCCTGGCGATCGGCCCGCCGCGACGCCCGCGCCCGCTGGGTGAAGGCGGAACGCAGGAAGGTGCCCACGCCGCTGAGCGTGCCGATCATCCTGCTCGTCGTCGCGGGACTCGTCGCCGGCGCCTCCTGGCTGAACTCCCACGACGACCGCGACACCGTGCAGACCAAACCCCCGGCAACGTATTCGGCCACGCCAGCCCCGCAGGAGGACACCCCGTCCCCCGCTGCCTCGGCGAGCCGCACGGTCCGGCGCCCCGGCACCCCCGACGGCATCGCCAAGGCCTTCGTCCTCGCCTACACCACCCGGATGCCGCTGCAGGACGGCACCCACTCCGCGGCCGTCGAACGGGCAGCGCCGTACGCGTCCACCGCCCTGGCGGACAACCTCAACAAGCACGACGACATCGACTGGAACAAGCTCGTCGCCGCCCAGGCCACGTCCGCCACCCCCACCCAGGTGAGCATCAACCCGCCTGCTTCCAAGAAGGAGTTCGCCCCCGACACCCCCGTGCGGGTCTACCGGGATGCCACCGCACACATCGAAGTCAAGGGCACCGACAACTACACCTACACCCGCCACCTCACGCTCGAGGTCTCCCGCGCCGACGTCGGCCAGCCCTGGATGGTCACCCGCGTCGTCGGCCTGGAGGAGTAGCCGTGGACCAGGACGACCTCACCCAGATCGCGATGCGGGCGGCCGGCGTCGCGAAGAAGGGCCTGATGCTCAAGCTCGGCGCGGTCGCCGCCGTCCTCTTCTTCCTGGGCCTGCTCCTTCTGGGCGCCATGCCCATGGGCTCCAGCGCCGAGGCCTCCACCTGCGAGGACACAGGCCCGGGCACCGGCGCGGCCGCCCCCGACAGCAACAACAGCCCGCCCGCCCAGGGAAGCGTGCACAAGCAGCAGCTCACCAACGCGAAGGCCATCGCCAAGGCCTCCCAGAAACTTCCGGGCAGGGCGACGCTTATCGCCCTGATGACGGCCATGCAGGAGTCGTCGCTGATCAACCGGCCGGACGGTCACCTGGACTCGGTCGGTCTCTTCCAGCAGCGGCCCTCGATGGACTGGGGATCCAAGGCCCAGATCAGGGACCCCGCGTTCGCCACAGCGTCATTCCTGTACGGGCGCGGCACCAACAAGGGCCTCGTCGACGTCCCGAACTGGCAGACCAAGCCGCCCGGCGACGTCGCCCAGGCGGTCCAGGGCAGCGCCCACCCCGAGCTGTACGCCGGGCGTGAGTCCGAGGTCCGCGCGCTGGCCAAGGAGGCAGGCATCGACCTTTCCCGCGGCGGCACCGACTCCGGCTCGACCTCCGGTGGCACGGCGGACTCCGGCACCGCGTCCGGCGCCGAGCCCAGCCAGTGCGCAGACAGCGAGACGGGCACCTCCGGCAGCAGCGCGGGCGGCACCTTCACCGACGGCACGGCAACCTGGCAGCTGAGCAACCCCCGCTCCGTCAAGGACGCCATCGCTTGGGCCCGCCACCACTCCGGGCTCATGTCGACCAACGGCTGGTACCGCAGGTGCCTCGCCTTCGTGGCGAACGTCTACGGCTGGAATTTCAGCGGAGTCACCTACGCCATCGACCACTACAAGGTCGTGCCCGCCGACATGCGGCACGACGGCGACCGCACCCCGCCCCCGGGCGCCCTCATGTACTGGGACACCGGCCACCGGGCCGGCCACATCGCCGTCTACCTCGGCAACGGCGAGATCGTCAGCAACGACGTGAAACGCCCGGGCTACATCGACGTCGTCAAGGCCGACTTCATCGAAAAGAACTGGAAGGCCAAATACGTGGGTTGGACGCCGCCGTATTTCCCCAAGGCCGGGTGAAAGCGGACACGGAAGGTCCGGCGGCGAGGATTTCGCAAAATCTATCCACAGGGTATCCGTTCTACCTTTCCGGAGTCAGCGCATCGGAGCGCAGGCCGCGAAACAACGGTCGCGGCACCTGCCCAACGGCGCATTCCGCATGCGGATTTCATCGGGAGGACGACATGCAGACCACCAGCGACGGCATACCCGAAGCGGCGCAGGCCACCCCGCCCGCCTCCCGGCGGACCCGGTCCAACCTCATCGGGCGGGTGGCCGCCTCTACGGCCGTAGCCATCTTCGCGGCCGTCGGCACGACGATCGCGATCGCACCCACGGCTTCTGCCGTGGACTCGAAAGGATGCAATTCCGCCTGGTATTACTTCGACGGTCACATCAACACCAACGGCGTCAATCTGAGGAGCGGGCCGGGCACGTCGTACGCTTCCAAGGGCCTGCTGTCCAAGGGGACCCGCACCTACATGTACTGCTACCACAAGGCCTCAGGCGCCAAGATGTGGTCCTGGGAATACATCAAGGTCACCTCCGGCCCCAACAAGAACGTCAAGGGCTGGGTGCGGTCGAGCTACAACGACTGGTGGTAGACGCCAGCGCGACCTGCTGAGGGCAACGAGACCACAGACCCCTCTGCAGCCGCCAGCCCAGCGCCACGTCGGTGACGGCGCGGGCTCACCGGCTGCCCGGCACCGCCCGCCCCTCCCGCGGCGGCACCACCGATGACTCCCGGCCAGGCCCAACCCCCGAGCCTGGCCGGGGCCGGCCGAGCGCGCCGCCTGCATCCGGCGCCCGAGCCCCGGCCACCAGCGCGTGCGCTACGGGGCCCTCGGCCACGGGGGTGCCGCCGAGCCCCCGTCCTCGGCGGCACCCCGCCCCTCACTTCCGTACCGGCGTACGCCCGTCCGGCGCGCGCTGTCCCATCCACAGGAGTCCCTGTGACCACCACCGTGCCGGTCAGAGCACCGGACGTGCAGGCAGCGGGATACACGCGCTCATGGCCGGCGTCCATCTGGACCCTGCTGGTCGGCACGTTCACCGTGAGGGCCTTCGGCTTCACCTTCCCGTTCCTGCCCTATCACCTCACCAACCTCCACCTGGCCACGAGCTTGGTGGGCGTACTACTCGCGACGTTTGGGACCGGCTGGCTGGCAGGCTCGGTCCTGAGCGGCTGGCTCGCCGACCGCTGGGGCCGACGCGCCACCCTGGTCGCGACCATGCTGCTCGCCGCAGCCGTACTCCCGCCGCTCGCTCTCGCACACACCACACCGGCGCTCGTCACCACGTCCTTCCTGGCTGGCCTCGTGTACGACGCCCCACGGCCGGTCGTCACCGCGGCGATAGCCGACGCCTTCCCCGACGCCGCCGCGCGCGCCAAGGCCAACGGGTGGCGCAACTACGCGGTGAACGTCGGTGCTGCCTTCGCCGGCACCGTCGGCGGCCTGCTCGCGGCGCCCCTCGGGATCGGCGCGCTGATCTGCATCAATGCGGCCGTCTGCGGAGGGTTCGCACTGATCGCATGGCAACTGGTCGACTCCCGGAAGCCCGGACGCTCCTTTGCCTCACCGGGTGTGGCCGCCGCACTCAGCGACCCGCGCCTGTGGTGGCTGCTCGCCGCCAGCCTCGCCGCCCTCACCTGCACCGGCAGCCTGTTCTCCGCTCTGCCGCTGCTCATGGAAGGCGACGGCCTGTCGGCCGCGGACTACGGCTGGGCCCAGGCCGCGAACGCCGGCGTCGTCCTCGCGCTGTCGCCCGCGCTGAACGGCTGGCTAAGCCGCCGAGCCAGCCGTCCCCACGCGATGACCGGACTGTTCGCCCTCAGTTCCCTCGGCCTGGCCGTCACCGTAGGCTCCACCGGCTTCGTGTCCACCACCCTCGGCTACGCCACCGCGGCCGCCCTGGCCGTACCCGGCGAGATCGTGATCTTCGTGGCGGCTGCCGACATCCTCAACCGGATCGCGCCTCCCGCGGCCCAGGGAACCTACGCCGGCATCTGGGGAACCACCCTGGCCGGCGCCGTCATCGTCGCTCCAGCGCTCGCCACCTGGGCGCTCACTCACGGCGGCGACGCCCTGGTCGGCGCCTGCACCTTCAGCTCCGGGCTCCTCGGCGCCGCCCTGTGCTGGCCACTCGCCACCTCCGTACGACGTTCCCGCACCCCCAACGCGCCATGCCCTGCCGCGCCTTGGCGCACCCGCGGCCCTGCGCCCGCCACTTCCGTCACGCCCCGCACCCCGTGCTGATCTCCGAACCGAAGGACCCGGTCCCCCATGACCACCGGCACCACCACCGAACGCCCACCCGCCCTGAACGGCTACAGGCACCTGCTGACCGCGCCCCACATCCTGCGCCTGCTGACCGGAGCCGTCGTCGGACACCTCCCAGTCGCGATGGCACCGATCGCCTTGCTCCTGGTCGTGCGAGCCGACGGCGGAAGCGTCCGCCAGGCCGGTCTCCTTGCCGCCGCGTACGGCGTCAGCGCAGCCCTCGGACAGCCCTGGTGGGGCCGCATGCTGGACCGTCACGGCCCGATGCCGACTCTCCTCGGCACGGCCCTCGCCTCAACCGCCGCTTTCACCGTCCTTGCAGTCCTCGACACCGTCGACCATCCGTTGGCCGCCGCGCTGCTCGCCGTCACCGCGGGCGGGGCGACACCGCCGACCGAGGCAGCGCTCCGAGTCGTGTGGGGCGACGTGACCGCCTCCGATGCCCAACTCCGCGCCGCCCTCAGCCTCGACGCCTGCGCCCAGGAAGTCGTGTTCATCGTCGGTCCGCTCCTCGTCCTGGCCGTGGACGCCATTACGGAAGCGCAGGTGACCCTGGCCGCAGCTGCGGTCCTCGGCCTCGCCGGAACGGCCATTCTCGCCACCGCGGCACCCACCCGGCGCTGGCAGCCGGCCCCCGCGCGCCGCACTGACGTGCTCGGCCCCCTGCGAGCTCCGGGCACACGGACTCTGGCCATCGCGCTCCTCGGTGCCGGCGTCGCCCTGGGCGCGATCAACGTCGTGGCCCTGGCGCTCGCCGAGGAACACCGTGCGCCCGCCCTGTCCACCCTCATGCCCGCCGCCCTCGCGGTCGGCAGTCTCACCGGAGGCCTCGTCTACGGCAAACGCCGCTGGCCCGGCACGCCGTCCGCGCATCTGCGCGCAACCACCCTGGGACTTCTTGTCGGCCTCCTGCCGCTGCTGTTCCAGCCCTCGGCACCGGCAGCCGTAGTAGTGGCTGTCCTTCCCGGGTTGTTCCTCGCCCCGCTGCTGGTCAGCGTCTTCTCCAGCCTGGACGACCTGGCCCCGCACGGCACGCTCGGCGAGGCCTCGGCGTGGATGGTCGCGTGCCTGGGCCTTGGGCAGGCCGGTGGAACTGCGCTCGCAAGCTCGGCCGCCGGTCCGCTGCCGTCCATCTCCACCGCCCTGGCCGGTGCCGCCGCGGCCTGGGTCACCCTGGCCATGCGCCGGTCCTCCCTCACGCCCTTGACGCCGCACCCCTCACGCGTGATCCGCCGAGGGCCCCGCGAGACGGCGCCGCTGAGATAGGCGCATTCCGGACTCCCTGGCGCTTGCGGAAGCGCGAAATCTATCCACAGGCCAACCGGGTGATGATCGGGGCTCACCCGCTGACCGGTGACCAACTCCCCTTCGGCGCACGGCGGATGCCGACTCGCGAACGTGCCGCGCCGTCTCCCCTTTCTCCAACGTGTGAGGACGTCATGCACATCGCCCTGCCCCCACCGCTGCGTGGGACTGGCTGTTCTCGGGGTGCCGAGCCAGCTCACGCTCCTCGTCCCGCCCGAACGCTCACCCTGCGGGAGGCGAGATGACCGCCCTCGCCGCTGAGCGCTCCGCACCCCCGAGGACCGACCGTCGGCTGCTGACCGGAGCCTTCGCCGCCTTGGGCGTCGTGATGGCCGTGTGGGGCTCGAGGATGCCCGCGCTCCAGGCTGCCGCCCACCTGACGGCCGGCGAGCTCGCGGTCGTCCTGCTCGGTGCGGCGGTCGGCATGGTCGCCGGACTCCAGGTAGGCGGCCGGCTGGCCGATCGTCACGGTCCCTCACGACTGCTGGTCGGCCCCACGGTCATCTTCGGTGCCGTGCTCGTGGTACTCGGACAGTGCCGCACGCTGCCGTCGCTGGTTCTGGGAGCTGCGGTCTTCGGGCTCGCACACGGGCTTCTCGACGTCGGCGCCAACACCTGTGCGGTCCACGTCGAGCGGGCCTACCGCCGCAAGATCATGTCCTCGCTTCACTGCTCGTACTCGGTCGGGGCCCTCGGCGGAGCCGCGCTCGCGGCCACTACCACGTGGCTGCCGTACGACGTGCTGTTCACCACGGTCGGTGCCGTCACTGTCCTCGCCGCGCTCGCCACCGTGCCGGTCGTCCGCGCAGCACAGCATCTCGACGACACAACCGGGTCAGCTTGTACGGACGATGAGGCCGCACCGTCCTCGTCCCGCGCCACAGTTTGGCTGCTGGGCGCCCTCGCGGCCGGATGTCTCCTGGGCGAGGGTGCCGCAGTGGACTGGAGCGCGGTCCATCTGCACTCCCTGCACTCCGGCGAAGCCACCGCCGCGGCCGCGTACGCCCTCTACAGCGCGGCCATGGCCACGGGACGGCTCTTCGGCGACCGGCTGACCACCCGCTACGGCGCCACCACCGTGGTGCGAGGCGGAGCGGCCCTGGCTGCCGCCGGCCTCGGCGCCGGCCTGGCCATCGGCACCGTCCCGGCCGCCCTGCTCGGCTGGACAGCGCTCGGACTGGGCCTGTCCACCGCCGTCCCCTCCCTCATCTCCGCCGCCGGACGAGGAGGACCACGCGCCGTCGCCGCAGTAGCCGCGACCGGCTACCTCGGCCTGCTCACCGGCCCCGCCGCCATCGGGGCGCTCGCATCCCTGACCAGCGTGCCCGCCGCCCTGGCGCTGCCTGTCCTCCTGGCAGCAGCCGTCGCCCTCGCCGCCCACCGAGCCCTGGAGGCACGATGACCACCCACCCCGACACTGAGATTGACGCACTGATCCTCGACTACAACGGGGTCAAGGGCCTGCAGCCCACCGTCCCGATGTGGCACCAGCTCGCCGAGGTTGCCGACTGGCCCGACAGGGACATCCGCTCCTTTCAGGAAGCCTTCTGGGGCCCCCGGGACGCGTACGACGCCGGTCAGCTGAGCGACCTGGCCTACTGGGCGAAGGTCCTGGGCTACCACCCCGGCCCCCGGGCCCTGCGCTCCCTGCGCGCCGCCGACACCGAGATGTGGATCCGAACCGACGACCGCGTCCTGGACATCCTGTACCGCGCTCACCGGCCAGACCTGCCCATGGTCCTGTTGTCGAATGCTCCGCACTTTCTGAGCGACGCCCTCGACGCCACTGCCTGGCGCCGTGAGCTGATGACCGAGGCCCTGTACTCGGCCCGACTGGGCCTGTGCAAGCCCGACCCCGCCGCCTACCGCCACGCCCTGGCGGCCACTGGAGTCGCCGACCCTGGCCGCGTGCTGTTTGTCGACGATCGCGCAGACAACTGCGCGGCCGCCGTCCGATTGGGGCTGCGCACCCTCCACTACACCGGTGATCCGGACGACCTCGCCCGCCACCTCCCGTCGGGCTCGGCCGCGACCCTCGCACGCACCGTCGGCAGCACGTTGCTGGCCAGCTGACCCACAGCCTCCCGGCGCCGGCGACGAAATCTATCCACAGGCAATCCGGATGACGATTGATCACGGCACGCGGCACCGCCCCGCGAATAGGCCGAACCGACGCCTTCCCCTTTCTCCCTATCTATAGAGAGGCACCATCCTCATGCTCAGAACTCGATCGCGCCTCCTGCGCAGCGCTGCTGCGACTGCGGCGGTGGTGGCAGCGGCCGGCCTCTTCGCGGCTCCGGCCGCATCGGCTGCCGACGAGACCACGGCGAGCGCCTCGGACGCACCGCTGCTGGACATCTCCGCATCGGCCGAGGTCAGCGTCGGTGCAACGACCGATCCGACCACGGATCCGACCGACCCGGGCGACGGCACGGACCCGAGCACGGACCCGACGGACCCTGGCACGCCCACCGACCCTGGAACCGACCCGACCGACCCGGGTACCGACCCGTCGGACCCCGGTACGGACCCCACCGATCCCGGCACGCCGACGGATCCCGGGACCCCGACGGACCCGGGCACGCCCACCGATCCGGGGACGCCGACGGATCCCGGGACCCCGACGGACCCGGGCACGCCCACCGATCCCGGCACGCCGACGGACCCTGGTACGCCGACCGACCCTGGTACGCCGACGGACCCTGGTACCGACCCGTCGGACCCCGGTACGGACCCCACGACTCCAACGCCGACCCCGACGGACCCCAGCCAGGACGGTGGTGGATCCGGTGAGGGCTCGAACTCCGGCGGTGAAGGCAGCAGCAGCTCCGACAGCGGGTCCGCAAGCGGGGACGGAGAGGCGTCCCACAGTGACGACCGCACCTTGGCGAGCGAGCCCAACACCTACAAGCCCGCGGCCGACGCCTCGCTGGCGCACACCGGTGCCTCGGGCGACGGCACCTTGGCGCTGGCTGCCGGCGGACTGCTCGCGGTGGGCATTTCGGCCGTCGGAGCGGCCCGCTATACCCGCCGCAGCACCGGATCCGACGAGCAGCCCGATCCGCAGGGCTGACCCACAGACACGCCGGCGCACCACGTGTGCCGGTGGGGAGCCCGAGCAGCCGGCCCGGGCCATCCCGACCCCCGAACGAACACCTCACCCAGCGAAGGAACGTTCCTCATGCGACCTGCGCTCCGCAACGCCGTCATGACAACGACGGCCACCGCGGTCCTGCTCGGCGGCCTGGCCGCCGTTGCCACACCCGCATCCGCTGTCGGCTCGTCCGCCTGCACCCGCAACGACCGGAACCACTCCGTGTGGGGCCCCAACCTGGAGTGGCCGAACATCCGCACCGGCCCGGGCGTGGCCTACAAGTCCAAGGGCCACCTCGACTCGGCCGGCGAGTTCTGGGTCGAGTGCTCCGCCGTCAACAAGCACGGCAACCGCTGGTACTACGGCAAGTCCCTGTCCAGCGGCTCGTACGGCACGAAGGGCTGGGTCGCCGCCAGCTGGTTCTAGCACCACCGCGCGCCGCCATCGCGACGCGCCCCCAGACCGCTCCTCCGAGGAGCAATGCGGCCGAAGCACCGTGATCTGACCACGGCCAGCCCCATTCCGGGCCTCGGCGACGCCGGTGTCCCACACAGCGCCCAGCGCCTGCCCACTGACCTCTCGCTGAGGCACACCCGTACCCAACTGCACCCCATTTATGGAGGTTTGTGCATGTCTGCACGTCGTATAGCCGTGCTCGCGGCCACCGCGGCCGCCGTCGCCCTGCCGCTGCTGTCCGCCCCGGCGGCCACCGCGGCACCGACCACCGCCACCCCGGCGTCCACCTCGTGGTCCTGCCCCGACAAGCCGCCGCTGCCGTACAAGGTGCACGGGACCAACGCGGTGACCATCCGCTCGAAGGCCACCACCAACTCGACGGCCGTCGGGATCCTCTACAAGAGCCACAAGTTCACGGTGCACAAGACCACCCACCGCGCGAAGTGGCTCTACATCACCGACAAGAACACCGGCAAGAAGGGCTGGGTCTCCGGCAGGTACGTCTACCGCGACGTGCGCATGTGCCTGGACTGACGCGCCGCCTCTCCTCGATGCCCCGGGCCACCCGGCCCGGGGCACCCGGCCCGGCTTTCCCCCTCGCACCGCGCTTCCACTCCAGACCTCACGCCAGGTGATCTCTCATGCCGTTGTTCCCGCACCCCGGAGGCGTCCTGCGCCGTCCGACGCTCATGCGCGCGGCCGACGCACTGGCCACCGCCGTCACCACGTACGCCGTCCCGCTCCTGGTGCTGACGACCACCGGCTCCACCGCCCTAACGGGCGTCGCCTTCCTCCTGGAGTGGCTGCCCCGCCTCGCCGCGTTCACCATCGGCGGCCCTCTCGTCGACCGCTACCGCGCCGACACCGTCTTCCGCGCCGCCACCACCTGCCGAGGCCTGCTGCTTGCCGGCGCGGCCCTCACACTCCTGCTGCTCCCCGGCGGCAGCACCGCCGCCACGACCACGGTCATGGCCGTCGGCGCCCTGAGCGGCCTCCTCGCACAGGCCTCGTTCGTCGCCGTCGAGACCATCGGAGCCCAGGCCAGCCGGACCGCCGGTGCCCAGGCCCACCGCGTACAGTCCGTCCAGATCAGCATCGACCAAGGCGCCCTGCTCGTCGGCCCGTTGCTCGGCGGCCTGCTGCTCCTTGCCGGTCCCTCCACCCTCCTCGCCGCTGTTGCATTCCTCTCCATCAGCGCCGCGATCGTCACCGAACCCCTGCCGGGCCCCAACGTTCCCGTCAGCGGCCCGGAGGCACAGTCGGTCGTCGCCAGCCTGCGCACCGGCTGGCGGACCGTACGTACCATCCCCGCCCTCGGCTGGCTCGTCACCGGCCTGATCGCCAGCAATCTCGCCGTCGCCGTCGCCCAGGCCAGCGCGCCGATCACCGTGCTCCACACCTACGGCGCCTCCTCCCTCGCGGTAGGTGCCGTATGGAGCGCGGCCGGCGTCATCGCGCTGGGCGCCGTTGCGGCCAGCCGCCGCCTCATCGACCACCACGGCCTGTGGCCGGTCGGCGCCGCCGCGGCCGCCACCGCCTGCCTGGCCTGCTTCACCACCGCGCTCGCCCCCGGACTGAGCAGCTACGCCCTGACGATCGCCGTCCTGATGGCCGGTGAAGGCGCGCTCACCGTCGTCCTGCGCACCCTGCGCGCCCGGCTGATCCCGGCAGCCGTCTTCGGCGGCACCCTGAGCGTCACCATCGTCCTGATCGTCATCCCGATGCCCGTCGCCGGAGCCCTCGTCGCCGCACTGCCCGCCGACCGGCTCCCCGCCCTGCTGCTGGCCTGCTCCGCAGCCCAGGGACTCGCGATGGCGCTGGCCTTCCGCGGCCTGTGGCGCCACCGCGCCTCCTACACCGCGCCGCACACCCCTGCCGAACAGACGGCACCCACCAACCCCTCTCCCGCGGCCCTCGCGGCCAGCGACGCCGCCTGACCCAACACCGTGCCACCCCCAGGAGTTGCTCCATGTCCCAACCGATGCTGCTCGTCATCGGCTCCGCACCCGAGCTGATGCGCCGGTACATGCTGGAAGCCGCCGCCGCCGAGCATTCCGTACTCCTCATCGACGACCAGCCGCCCACCTGGCAACTGCCCTACGTCGTCGACTTCGAGACGACCGACCTCAACGACCCGGCACGCGTGATCGCGGCCGCCGAGTCCCTGGCCCGCCACTGGACCATCGCCGGCGTCCTGACCTTCAACGAGTACCTGCTCGTCACGACGGCGCGGGTCGCCGAACATCTCCAACTGCCCGGCAACACACCGACCGCCGTCGCCGCGGCCCGCGACAAGGCCACCAGCCGGCAGCTGTTCGCCGCCTCCGACGTCCCCTCGGCGGCCTCCACCTGGGTACACAGCTTCGACGCAGCCGCCTCCGCCGCCGAGCGCCTCGGCGGATACCCCGTCGTCCTCAAGCCCACCGCGCACGCCGGCAGCATCGGCGTCGTCCGCGTCGACAGCATCACCGACCTGCCCGCCCTCTGGAACATCGCCTCCGCCGGCGCCGCCCACCAGGGCCCCGAAGGCCAGGGCATCCTCCTGGAGGAGTTCCTCGACGGCCCGGAGGTATCCGTCGAAACCGTCACCGACAGCGGCGTCACCACCGCCGTCGCCGTCACCCGCAAGGCCGTCGGCTTCGAGCCGTTCTTCATGGAACAAGCCCACCTCGTCATCGCCGGTGACCCGCTACTCGACGACGTCGCTCCCGTCGCCGCAGCCGCCCTGCGGGCCGTGGGCATCACCCACGGCGTCTCCCACGTCGAGATGAAGCTCACGGCCTCCGGCCCCCGGCTCATCGAGGTCAACGCGCGCCTCGGCGGCGACCGCATCGGCCAACTCGTGCGCCACGCAACGGGCGTAGACCTCGCCGCAGCCGCCGCCGACCTCGCCATCGGCCGAACCCCGGACCTCACGCCCACCCACACCCGCAGCGCCGCGATCGGCATGATCTACCCGCCCGCCGACGGCACCGTGACCGGACTCGCCCTGCGCCCCCACCCGTTCGACGCCCATCACCTGCAAGAACTCCAGTGGCTGTGCGACGTGGGCGACCACGTCACCCTCAAGCCGTCGCCCAGCACGCCCAACAACATCCGAGCAGGCTTCGCCATCGTCGTCGGCGACACCCCCACCGACGTACGCCGCCACCTCAACAGCGTCCTGGACCGTGCCCAGGTCAAGGTCCGTCCCACGATGATCAGCGCCGCATGAGCCCCACCCCTGGCCGCCGCGCCGTGGCTGAGCGTCCGCCCGCCGAGCTCCAGGAGACCAAGGCCGTCGTCAGCGCCAGCCAGTGCGCGGCCGCCCTCCGGTACGCGAACCAGGCCCGAGGCCCCTGAACACGTCGAGGCGTCCGCCTCACGGCCCGGCACTCCGCCCGCCTCTGCATCTCGGAACTCCGGCTGTCACCGAAATCCGTCGAGCAAGCCGTCCCGAAAGGACACCGAACGCCATGACCGGCATACGCCGTCTCGCCACCGTCACCCTGTCCGCGTCCCTGCTCGCCGGGACCGCGGCTGCCCTCGCGCCGACCGCATCGGCCGCCACGTCGTCCACGTGCACCTACAACATCGCGGACCACAACGCCCAGGTCGACGGCGCCGGCGTCAACTACCGCACCGGCCCCTCCACCAGCTATCGCAGCAAGGGATTCCTGTACACCGGCGATGACCTGCGCGTCTACTGCGGCAAGGGCAACTGGTACTACACCAAGCTGACGCACCGCTCGAAGAGCGGCCTCGCCTCCGGCACCTACGGATGGATCCGCAGCGACATGCTGCTCTCTCTCGCCGGCTAACCGCGCCACCCCGTCTGTGGGATCCAGACCCCCTTGTCGGAATCCCCGCCGCGAAGCCGGCCGTGCCGAATACAGCAGCTGCTCTCGAATTCGCAGGCGAAGCACGCCTTGCCGAGCTCGCAGCAGTGCCGCGGACGAACTGGATGGCCCTACGCGGCACCCGCTCCCGCTCACCACCCATGTCAACGGCCCGGCCACACCACCTGCAGTCAGTAACCAAGCACCGAAAGGCCCACTATGCGCGCCCTCAAGCGCTCCACCTCTGCCGCCGTCGTCCTCACCGCGCTCGCCGGCACCGCCGCGCTGGCCACTGCCACCCCGGCCTCCGCAGCCAGCTACCAGTGCAGGACCAGCAGCCACACCGTCGATGACCCGACCTACAACGGGCCCGACTCCGACAACTGGGACCTGACCGTGACGCTCTGCGCCAAGAGGAGCGGCGGCTACATCTACACCACCGCCAAGGTCAACTGGGACGGCCCCTACACGGCAAAGAACCGCAGCACGCTCACCTTCAACAACGCCAAGTTCCAGCTCCAGACCAAGCACAGCGTCCGCGGCACGGACCCGGTCGTGAGGTCCGCCGCCTACACGGGCCTGGAGCACGCGCTCGAGCACAGCAGCGGGCACGGCAACGGCTCCTACGAAACAGGAACCACCGCGTACAAGGCCGGATCGGGCCGCTACCTCGCCGACGGCTACATCCAGCTGGACTGGAGCGGCGACGGCAAGGGCTACAGGTCACCGGTCCTGTTCACCGCATCCCCGACCGTGTAGGCGCCGACCCCGTCTCGCGCAACCACTCCTGACCCGCAACTCCTCTGATGGAAGGATCGTCATGCAAGCCCGCACCTCTGCGCGCCTGGCCGTCACGACCATGCTCGCCCTCTCGGTGGTCGCCGGCGTGACGGCAACCACCGCCTCGGCTGCTACTCCAGCAGTCGGCGCCAGTGCCTGCACCACGTCGGTGAAGCTCAACACCGACGTCAACACCACCGTCCGTTTCCGCACGGGGCCGGGGACCAAGTACCTCGCGACCGGGCAGCTCGCCAAGGGCACGAAGGTCTACTGGGCCTGCAACAAGGGATCCACCGGCAGCGCGAAGTCCTGGGGCCTCGTCAAGGTGAAGTCGGGCGCTCACAAGAACAAGATCGGCTGGGTGGCCAGGACGTACATCAACACGCCGATGCAGTTCTGACCCGGCAACCCCCGGCACCTGCTCTCGGAGCCGCGTCGGCTCCGACGCGGCTCCGAGAGCCCCGGTCTGCCTTTGCACAACCGGACGCGCGACTCAGCCGACTTCTGCAGCGCCTGTCCCGCAACCGCTGCAATCCCGGCCCCTCCTCGATACACACCCTCAGCACGCACCGGTCGCCCCGCATCTGAACGCAGGCGACCACCACCCAAGGGAGCACTCCATGTCCGTCCCCCGCCTCGTCACACGCACCCTGCCCGCCGTCCTCGGGGGCGCGCTCGCAGCTGCGGCGTTTGCCACCACACCTGCCTCCGCAAGCTCAGGCTGGTGGACGTCGCCGGGCGGGCGCGCCGAGGGCTACTACAACAGCTTCAACGGCCACGTCTATGCAAACGATCTCAAGCGGGACGGGTACAGCGCGATCACTCAGGTCCGCACCAACCGCAACGGCTACTTCGTCGCCGACGTCACGGACAAGTGGGCCAACGGCCGCGGAAGTTGGAAGACGCCGACCCTCTACTCGGGCGTGGTTTTCAAGATGCGGGTCTGCGTGGTCAAGAGCGGTCACAAGCCGACTAAGTGCTCAGCCTGGCACCAGTTTGAGAAGTGATTTCCTCCCGCCTCGGGGATGGCAGAAGCCGTCCCCGAGGCTGCCCCGGCCTCCACATGCGCGCCCGACCGTTGCTCCACCTCGTCTCGTGAAAGGTGCTTCCACCGTGAGCGCACTCACTCCTGCTGCGGCCTGGCTCACCCAGCGTCTTACCCAGCACGCCCCTCAACTGGGCGTTTTCCTCCCAGCGGGTTTCCCCTCCACGAGTGACGACAGCGCCGCACTACGCCTGTTCGCCGACCGCGGCGCCGGCGTTCTCGAGGTCGGCATCCCGTTCCACTTTTCCGAACGCCACGGTGCCCGGATCGTGGGTGACCTGCGATGACGTCTGGCGTACATGTACGCGACGCGGTCGCTGGTCTCGACGGGCAGTCAGAGAGGGCGCCGGACTCCTACCTCTGTTCCCAGGGGAAAAGTAGCTGTCAGTGATCCTCTGGTTGGTGATCCCGGGTCCCGGTATCAACGCGAGCGAGGTCGGTCTCCTCGTCCTCCGTGCCGCCGGACCAGCGGCCGAACAGCCCGATGGGCTGCTCAGGGGTGGCGCCGAGTACGCCGGGCCCCTTTGTACGGTGCGGCGGCAGCGGGATCACGCGCCCTCCCCTTCGCTTCGGGCCTGCGCCAACAGCGTGGCCACGATTTCGTTCGTCCCGTCTCCGGTCTGTTCAACGAGCGTGTTCACCACTTCGCCGGTGGTGCCGTTGCCGGGGCCGGTGAGGTCCACCCGGGCCGGACGGCGTGGGGCGATGATCTCGGGCCCAGCCGGTGCCTCGTTCTCCTCCGCTTCGGCGAGCGCGCGGTACAGCGAGGCGACGGACGGGTGACGCCCTGCGTTCTTGCCCGTCTTGATGGTCAGTTTCTTCGCGATCTCGGGGACGGGAACACCACGGTCCTTCAGCGCACGGGCCAGCAGCAGGGAGTCCTCGTCGATGACCTTCGGTCGTCCGCCGTGGTTGCCCTTCGCCGCGGCGGTCACCTGGCCCTCCAGGGTCTTCTCCCTGATGTAGTTCCGCTCGATCTGGGCGGCGGCGGCCAGGACGGCGAAGAACATCGTGCCCATGCCGTTGGGGTCGTAGATGCCGCTGAAGCGGGCCGGTGAGGAGTTCGAGCTGCACGCCCGCAGCCTGGAGCTGGCCGGACAGGGTCATCAGCTCGGCGGCGTTGCGGGCAAGGCGCTTGAGCTCGTGGACGGTGAGGATGACCGGTTTGCCTGGGGTCGCCGGCCGGGCGTGAGTGGGTCAGGTGAGGGACCCCAGGGCGGCGTCCAGCCGGGCCGTGGCGTCGGTGGCGACCGGCTCCAGGGCGGGCAGGCCGGTGAGGGTGACCATGGTGCCTGGGTCGAGGGCCTGGACGAGCGTGGTGTTGCCGTCGCGGCGGACCACGACGTTGCAGGGCAGGAGCAGGCCGATGCTGCGGTCGGCTTCCAGGGCCTGGTGGGCGAGCGGCGGGTTGCAGGCGCCGAGGATCAGGTAGTCCTCCATGTCGTGGCCGAGCTTGGCCTTGAGCGTGGCCTTGACGTCGATCTCGGTGAGGATGCCGAAGCCCTGATCGGCCAGGGCCTTGCGTACGGCGGTGACGGCGGTGTCGAAGTCGGCGTCGAGGCGGACGGTGCGGTCGTAGGACACGGACACTCCCGGATAGTGCGGAACGACTGATTCCTCTATACCCCACCGGGTACCCGCCGGGCGTCAGGCGATGCCTTGAAGGGGCGCTTCCCGCATCTGGAATACCCCCCTGGGTATAGCTGTTAGGGTGAGTGTCAGATACCCCCCGGGGTACACCGTCCGAGAGGAGTCATGAGCCGTGTTCTTCGTCGACACCCTGGAATTCGAGGGCCTGGGCAACCGCAGCTACCTGGCCGGCGGGCCCAATGCGGCGGTGGTCATAGACCCGCCGCGGGACATCGACCAGGTCATAGCCGCAGCGGCCCGCCGTGGGGTGCGTATCGCTTTCGTGGCCGAGACCCATGTGCACAACGACTACGTCACCGGCGGTCTGGAGCTGGCGCGCGTCACCGGCGCCCGGTATCTGGTGCCGGCCGGGGCGAACGTGTCGTTCGGCCGCACCCCGGTTGCCGACGGCGACACGGTGACGGTGGACGAGGGGCTGGTGCTGCGCGCGATCGCCACTCCCGGGCACACCCCGCACCACACCTCCTACGCCCTGACCGAGGACGGGCGCGGGGTTGCGGCGTTCACCGGCGGGTCGCTGCTGATCGGCACCGTGGGCCGCCCCGATCTGGTCGAGCCGCGACTGACGGAGCAGCTGGCCCGCGCCCAGCACGCCTCCGCCCACCGGCTGGCCGACGAGCTGGACGACGAGGTTCCGGTGCTGCCCACCCACGGCTTCGGAAGCTTCTGCTCCTCCTCCCAGGCCGAGGGGGACGCGACCACGATCGGCAAGGAGCGCGAGACCAACGACGCGCTGACCCTGGACGTGGACACCTTCGTCGCCCAGGTGCTCGCCGGGCTGGACGACGTGCCCGCCTACTACGCGCACATGGGTCCGGCCAACACCGAGGGCCCCGCGCCGGTCGACCTCACCCCGCCGAGGCGTGCGGACGCCGAGGAGATCGCCTCGAGGCTGGCCGCGGGTGAGTGGGTGGTGGACCTGCGCAGCCGCATGGCCTTCGCCGAGGGACACGTGGCCGGCTCGTTCAACTTCGAGGGCGAGGGCAAGCTCGCCACCTATCTGGCCTGGCTGATCCCGTGGGGCAAGCCCGTCACCCTGCTCGCCGACACTCCGGGGCAGATCGCCGACGCGCAGCGGGAGCTCGCGCGGGTGGGCATCGACCGCCCGGCCGCCGCCGCCACCGGCGACCCGGCCGGCTGGATCCGCGAGGGCGAGCAGCTCGCCTCCTTCCCCCGCGCCCGCTTCGCCGACCTCGCCGATGTCCGTGAGCGCGGCGACGACGTCGTCGTCCTGGACGTGCGCCGGGACTCGGAGCGCGCGGGCGGCTACATCGACGGCTCGGTC
This sequence comes from Streptomyces sp. P17, assembly GCF_032436805.1. Lineage (NCBI taxonomy): Bacteria > Bacillati > Actinomycetota > Actinomycetes > Kitasatosporales > Streptomycetaceae > Streptomyces > Streptomyces sp. P17. The sequence continues at coordinate 41,113 of NZ_JAVRBF010000009.1, forward strand.
CACATCCCGATCCACGAACTGCACGGCCGCATCGGCGAGGTGCCGGACGGGGTGGTGTGGGTGCACTGCGCCGGAGGGATGCGCGCGGCGATCGCCGCCTCCCTGCTGGATGCCGCCGGCCGCGACGTGGTCGCCGTCGACGACGGCTTCGACGCCGCCACCGAGGCGGGACTGACCCTCGCCCGCCCCGACGGCACCGACTGACACGCCCTACCGCGCCACCGCACGAAAGTGATCGAACGATGTTCTCGCTTCTCCGCCGCGGCCCCGGCCGCCTCATCCCCCAGCTGGCCCACCAGCAGACCAGTGACGGCAGCGCCGTCCTGCTGGACGTCCGTGAAACACCGGAGTGGAACGCCGGGCACGCGCCCGGCGCGCTGCACCTGCCCCTTTCCCGTCTGGCGGCAGGCGCGTCGCTCCCGGCAGCCGTGCAGGGCAGGCCAGTGGTCACGATCTGCCGCTCCGGTCACCGTTCCCAGCAGGCCGCCAAGCTGCTGGCCGGACGCGGCGTTCAGGCCACGGACGTCACCGGAGGCATGACCGCCTGGGCGCGTGCGGGGCTGCCGGTCACCGGTCCGGACGGCAACGAGGGTGTCATAGCGTGAGTGCCCTGATCCTGGCCCTGATCGCGGGGGCGGTGGTCGGGCTCGCGCTCGGCGCGCTCGGCGGTGGCGGCAGCGTCCTGGCCGTCCCGGCCCTGATCTACCTGCTCGGCTTCACCCCGGCCGCCGCCACCACCGCCAGCCTGATCATCGTCACCGCCACCTCGCTCACCGCCCTGTACGCCCACGCCCGCACCGGCAACGTCCGCTGGAAAGCTGGCGCCCTGTTCGCCGCGGCCGGGCTCCTGCCCGCGGCCGCAGCCGGAGCCGCGGCATCCCGCCTGCCCCAATCGCTACTGACCGCCGCGTTCGCTGCCATCGCCGCGCTCGCCGCCGTCAGGATGCTGCGCCCCAGCCGCACCGCCGCCGGCCCGGCGGGCGGCGAGGCACAGCCCGCCAAGGCCGCCGGAACCGGCGCAGGGCTCGGCGCGCTGACCGGACTGCTCGGAGTCGGCGGAGGTTTCCTCGCCGTGCCGGCCCTGGTCACCGTGCTGGCGTTCGAGATGCAGGCCGCCGTCGGCACCAGCCTGCTGGTCATCTCGGCGAACTCGCTGGCGTCCCTGGCCACCCGCGGCGCCACCACCGCCGGCGTCAACTGGGCGGTGATCGGCCCCTTCACCGGGGCGGCGATCCTCGGCGCCTGGGACGGCAAACGCCTGGCCGCCAAGGTCACCGGCACCCTGCTGCAGCGCACCTTCGCCGTCGTACTGCTGGCCGTGGCCGCCTTCATGCTCATCGACGCCCTCACCTGACAAGCCAGGCGGGCGGTCGGGACCGGGGCACCACGGCTCACGCCAAAGACAGGAACAGCTTCTCCAGCCGGGTACGCATCTCCTCCCGATCCCCGGAGGCGGCCATGTCCGCATCGGTCAGGCAGTGCTGCAGACCGGTGGCGATGATCGCGAAACCCGCCTTGTCCAGAGCCCGGGACGCCGCCGCGAGCTGCGTGACGACGTCCTCGCAGTCCCGCCCCTCCTCGATCATCTTGATCACACCGGCGATCTGGCCCTGCGCCCGGCGCAGCCGGTTGACCACCGTCTTCAGTTCCTCAGCCGCCATCGCCAGTTCCACAACCCACACTCCTTCGAGATACCCCCTTGGGTATCCTATCGAAGGGGTAACCCGAACCACGCAAAGGAAAATCCCCGTGGCACCCACCACCGCCCTCACCGCCGACCAGGCCAGCGCCCGCCTGCACGAGCTGACCGTCATCGACGTGCGCACCCCCGGCGAATACGCCTCCGGCCACCTGCCCGGCGCCCACAACATCCCCCTCGACCACCTCGATACGGCCCTGCCCGCCCTGAAGACCGCCGCAGACCGCGGCGACCTCCTCATCGTGTGCGCCTCCGGCGCCCGCTCCGCCCAAGCCTGCCGGCGCCTGGCCGACCAGGGCATCACCGCCGCCACCCTCACCGGCGGCACCACCGCCTGGACGCAGCTCGGCCACGACACCCACCGACCCGCCGGCACCCGCACCCCCTGGGCCATGGACCGCCAAGTCCGCCTCGCCGCCGGAACCCTCGTCCTGACCGGCCTGATCGCCGGACAACGCTGGAACGCGGCCCGCTGGCTCTCCGCGGGCGTCGCCGGCGGCCTGGTCCTCTCCGCCCTCACCAACACCTGCGGCATGGCCAAGATCCTCGCCAAACTCCCCCACAACCAGCCCAAGGCCACCGACCTGGACGACACCCTCGCGGCCCTGACCGGCTGACCCCTGGCCGCAAGGTGACCGCCCCGGATACGCGGCGACAGCCTGCGATCCATCGCCCGTGAACTCCGCCTCAGCCGCGGCACCGTCCTGCGCTTCGCCCGGGCCGCCGATGTCGAGCAGCTCCTCGTCGCGGCAACCAACCGTCCCCAACTTCTTCGCCTGTTGCAGGGGCCGGGCGGCCGAAGCAGGCCACGACCAGGGCCAGACCCAGGACGGGCCGCTTGCCGGGGAAGTACGGCGCAGGATGACCGCAGCGGCGGAGGGTGGGCGCATCTCACCGATGCGGCCTGAGCACGCTGAGTCAGGTTTTGACGATCTTCGGTGTCTGATCGCCCCGAGCCGCCCGCTCGCCCGCACGGCCTGCTGTCCCTGAGCGAGGGCCGGTAGGCCCTCTTCACCGACGTCGAACCGCGTCATCCTGGAAAAGGAGAGCTCACAGCTGTAGGCGGGCCGAGAGTAGGTGATCGGCGTGATGTGGTACGACGGGGGCTGGGGCGGCTGGTTCTTCATGGCCGTGTTCATGGTGCTGTTCTGGGCGCTGGTGATCTTCGGCATCGTCGCGCTCGTCCGCTACTTCAGCGGTGCCCATCACGACCACCGGTTCGAACGATCTCCCTCGTCCGGTGAGCCGGGATGGGGAAGCAGGCGGGCCGAGGACCTGCTGGCCGAGCGGTTCGCCCGCGGGGAAATCGACGAAGACGAGTACAAACGACGGCTCGCGCTGCTGCGGGAGCACCGGTGAACCCGGACCGCCGGCGCGGCACATGGTTGATCATCGCCGGGGCGGTTGCCGCACTGGTGCTGGGCATTGCGACCACCATGGTGCTGGCCGGCACCGGCTCCTTCCGCCATACGGCTCCTGCGGCATGGCGCGCCGAAGGAACGCGCTGCAGTGCGCCCCCGCTGCCGGGCCGGGTGGTGGACGTGACAGCGAGCGACATGGGGCGGGGCATGATGGGCGGCGCTCCCGGCGGGTACGGCATGCGCATGATGCATCTTGCGGCCCGTCCCGCCACGGTCTCCGCCGGTGCGGTGTCGCTGCGGGTTGTGAACACCGGCGCCATGGCGCACGAGGTGGTGGTGCTCCCACTGCCGCCGGGCCAGGTCATCGGGGAGCGCCCCACCGGCCCTGACGGGAAGATCAACGAGGCGGACAGCCTGGGCGAGGCATCCCGCAGCTGCGGAGCGGGCGAGGGGAACGGCATCGCCCCTGGCGCGATGGCATGGACCACGCTGACGCTGCGTCCCGGGCGCTATGAACTGGTGTGCAATCTCCCCGGCCACTACCTCGCCGGGATGTACACCGAACTCGACGTCACCAGCAGGTAGCACTCCCGGCAGCACGGGCGACCGTCAGCGCGTGCTGTCCGCCTACGACGAGGTGGGCCGGCCAGGGCCGGAGACGTTCACCCAGCACGTCCACGACGGCGGGCAGCACCTGCGGCACCCGCACCTGCCCGGCCTGCCGCTGCCGAGGCCCTGACGGGCCCGCACGACTCCAGGCGCCCGGCGGGAGGGTGACGGCCCCGCCGGGCGCCTGGCCTTGTGTGTCTCAGCCGCTTCCGGCCTCGCACACGCCGCGTGCAGCGTCCGCGGGCGGTGCCAGGGCCCTCACGACGCGCCCGCCGGACGGGCAGCGTCCTCGGCCGCCCGGCGCGGGCCGGGAACCACGGAGGACAGCGGCAGTTCCAGACGCTTGTCCATGGCCAGGCGGAATGTGCCGTACGGGTTGATGTTCGACCAGAACAGGGCGGTCAGAGCGCGCCGGTCCTCATCGGTCAGCTTGTCCGCCCACTCCGGCTCGGCCAAGACCTGTTGCAGCAGCAGGGTGTTGACGTGCACCAGCGGCTCGGTGTGACACGCCCGTGGTCGTCATGAGCTATTGGTCGACGGTCCAGGTCCTTGGGCTGCGGCGTATGGCCGGTGAGCTGGCCGCCAGCGGTGCTGCGGGGTGCCTTGTTCCGGATGTGCCGCCGGAGCGGTTGGAAGAGTGGGTAGCGGCAGCGGCAGCGGCGGAGGCCGGGATCAGCGCCCCTCTGCTCGCCAACCGGCAGGCTGAATTTGACGAGTTGAGCGTCACGGGCCGGGCTGCGGCGGGGTTCGTGTACGCGCCGGCCGTCGCGGGACAGCGGACCGGTTACTCGGCCGGGATCGACCTGGAAAGTCTCGCTGGTTTCGTTCGATCCGTTCGGCACTCTGCTCCGGCCACCGCGGTGCTGACCGGCATCAGGGTCTCGACTCCTGAACTCGCGGCGGCGTCGTCGGCCTGGAAGCCGTTGACGGAGTAGTGGTCGGCTCTCCGCTCATTCGCGCTCTGAGCGATGGCGGTTTGAGTACGGCAGCCGGCCTCGTTGGGAAGTTCGCTGCCTCCATCGCCCGATCACGGGGGCGGTGACCCCGTGCCCGTACTACGGGCCGAACGCGCCGCCCTCGATGAGGATGAGAAGACCAATGGCGATCAGCACCAGTCGCATCAGGATGTGACCCCAGCGGCTGAGCGCCTTGGCGATGACGGGTCGGGTGGCGAAAAAGCGGCCAGCTAAGCACCAGACAGCCACCAGGATGAGGAACACGATGGCGTACACGGTCATCCCGCCGACGCCGGCGGTGGCGAAGACCGGGACGTAAACGCCGATGTTGTCGCCGCCGTTGGCGAAGGTGACCGCGGTGACCTCGAGAGCCTTGGGGCCGCCCTCGATTGCCTCTTGCTCGTCGTCTTCGTCGCCCCGGTGCTTCCACGCCTGCCCCGCTGCTTTGAGGCCAAGGGCAAGCGGCAGAAGTCCGAGATAGGGGATGGCCGACTCGGGCAGGAACGTCGCACCGAACGCGGCGGCGACGGCGACGGCGAGGATGCCGCGAAGCCGAGGTACTGGCCGACGACGATCCGGCGGGCCGCGCCCTGCTGCCCCGCTCCCTGGGGCGAAGAACAGGGACAGGATCAGGATGTCATCGATGTTGGTGACGGCGAACAGACCCGCTGCCTGCCCGACAATGCCCAGATCCACTTTTGGTTGCCCCTCCGCCATGGTTGCGGGGACACAGTCTCCGGCGGCGGGTACTGCACCGGTCACGGCCTCGGCGAACGAGGTGTCTCGTCTCTGCTCACGATCGGCGGGCTCGGCTCGATGTCCGAGAGCAGGCGGCCTCCGGGCATGCTGGCGCAGGATGCCCGGAAGCCGCAGTCCCGGCCGGTGCAACCGGGGAAGAGGTGGCCCGGCGAAGCTGGGAGAGCAGCAGGAAGCGGAGCCGCCGCATGAGGTACACGCTTTCGGTCACCGCGGTCAACGGCGCATACGTCCGTGAGGACACGATGTGGCCAGCCTGGCCGTCACGGCTGGCGGCCGGCTACGTCTCCGGCCGGGTCGTCGGCTAGGACCACCGCCGCGGTGATGCGTTTGCCGACCGGCTTGCGGTCGATGGCGAAGCTCTGGCAGACCGCCATGACGATTTCGAGTCCGTGCTGGCCGACTCGGCCCGGGTCGGCCGGCAGAATGGCCGGCAGGGTCGTGCTGCTGTCCCACACGTGCACCTGGACGGCGCCGTCTTCGACCTCCAGGGTGAGCAGGCAGGGGCCGGGTGCGTACTTGCGGGCGTTGGTGACCAGCTCACTCACGACCAACTGCACCATGCCCATGGCTCGGCCGGAGACCGGGAGCCCGTGCACGGCCTGGACCTCGGTCAGGAACGATCGGGCCAGATCGCGGGCCTCGGCGATTTCCTCGCTTCCTTCGAAGGCGGCCGAGACGGATATGAGGGTGCTGTCCAGCGACCGCTGGCCCTCTCCCTCTCCAGCCAGGTCCATCCAGCCGGCCTCACTTCCGAAGCGCACCACATTGCCCAGCCCGTTTACCCCCGAAACCTGATCGCACGCATCGTCTCCCACTTCGACTCAAGCCCGACCGTGCTGGGCTCGCTCAGCGAGCTCGGCTTCGAGGTCGCCGATGCGGGTCTCCGCGTGTCTGAGGTTGGCGCGGCAGCCTTCGAGTCGTTCCTGAAGAGCCCGGTGCTCTTGTGTCAGCTGGCGGATGCGGCGCTTCAGGGTGGCGTTCTCGGTGACCACGGCCTGGACCGATTCGCCGCTGCCGGTGGCCGTTTCCGTGTCGCGGAGCTGGCCCATGAGCTCCCCGACGCGGGTGCGTTGGGACCTGATCTCGTTGTGCGCCTGGGTCAGGCCCTCCTCGGCGTTGAGGGCGCGTTCGCGCCAGGTCGCCTCGATGCGGTCGTGCTCGTCGGTGCTGCGTTGCGCGCGTCGCGTGTGAGTGGCGGCCACCGCGTTCTGGCAGAGGGCGCGGGCCTCGGGGTTCTCATAGAGGAAGGTGCTGGAGACGGCGGCGCGACGGGCGATGGCCGTGACGGTGAGCCGTTCGCTCTCGCGGCGGAGCTGGGCGATGGCGGTCTGCACGTCGGCGAGCTTGCGCTGGGTCTGTCGGCGCCGTGCGGCGATGGCAGCAGCGGGCGGGGTCGTGGAAGTCATCGGCTTCGTTCAGCCGGCCTGGGAGCTGCCGTCGTCGAGCTCGGTGTCGGACTCGTCCTGCTGGTGGGCAAGCTCACCGGCTCGGAAGGCGGCGGACCAGACGCGGCCGTAGTAGTCCTGGGGACGGCGAAGGTCGAGGCTGAGGGCTTCTTCGAGGAGGCCCACCGCGGCCAGGGCGCGCTCCAGCCCGTCGATCGCGCGAGCGGTGGGGTCGAAGTATTTGTGCAGGTAGTCCCGGGTGGCCGGGTCGGGTGCACCCTCGGCGAGCATGCGCCAGTGCTCGCGTTTGCGGTGCCAGTAGACGAGGTCAGCGCCGGTCATGACGAACTTGTCGCAGTTGTGGCAGTCGAGGTTCCAGGGGCAGGCGCCTCCGTCGACGACGGGCTGGAAGGTGCAGAAGCCTCCTTCCGCCGGCGTCGAGCGGTGGGTGAGGTCGACGAGCATGGCCTCGGCTTCCTGGCGGGTCATGGGTTCGCCGCCGGACAGCACGATGCCCGGTTCGAGGGCGCCTGGTCCGCTGACCCAGACGGTTTGCAGCGCGTCGCTGAGGCGCGGGTCGGTGTTGGCGATGTGGGCGTAGTGCTCGGCCATGGCGTCGGAGACCTGACCGAGGTAGCGCTTGATCTGCGAGAGGTTCGCCCCTGCCTTGAGCAGGTTCGTGGCCAGGGTGTGCCGGGCCTGGTGGGCGACGGTGTGCGGGATGTCCAGGGTGAGAACCCAGGCGTGGAAGAGCGTGTGGAACCAGCCGTAGCTGACGCTCTTCACACCGGTCCGGTTGGCCGTACGGCGCGGGAAGAGAGCCAGTTCGAGTTCCTCGGCCGGGGTCGGCGGACGGCCGTGGCGTTGTGCGAAGCGGGCGCGGGTCCTGGCCTGTCGTGCCTCGATGCGCTGGTAGATCCGCTCCGAGATGCGGATTCCCTCGTCGAGCTGCCCGACCTTGGTCTGGTCGTGCCAGAGCAGGGGCAGCTGCTTGTACCGGCCGATGCAGTCCAAGCGGAGGGTGAGGACCTCACTGGCCCGGCGTCCGGTGACGACGATCGTCTCCCAGATGTCGCGCAAGCCCCGGTCGTCGATGTCCGTGCTGTCCAGGCGGGTGAGGTTGGCGTCGTCGGCCAGGGCGCGGGCCGCCTCGTCGGAGAACGGCCGGCGGCGCTTGCCGCGGACGTTCCCGCCGCTGGGCAGCGCCACAACGAACTGCCGTGCCAGTCCGATGCGTTCGGTCTCGCCGGCGTCCATGGCGGCTCGCAGCACGTGGCGGGTGGCACTGAAGATCCCGGCGACCTGCACCTTGGTGACATCGACCGGTCCGCCTCGCTGCTGGACCTTGTGGTGGACGCCCAGCGGTTTCAGTCCGTGCTCGGCACGGTGCCGCTGATCGGTGACGAAGCCGACCATGTGCTCCTTGCGCAGCAGCGTGGGGTCGTGGCCGCCCTTCGGGGTGTGTGCTTCCAGGTAGGCGCTCAGCTCGACGCACCCGCGTCGCGGTCGGGTGAAGGCGGTCTTGCCCCGGGGCGGGGCGGTGGTCAGCCGCATGTCCATCCAGTCCCACAGCAGATCGCGCAGCCAGCGCTGGCTGACCAAGGTGAGGTCGAAGTAGCTCAAGTGGCCGCCGAGCCGAATGCCGTAGTGGTCCGTCTCGATGTACCCGGCCTCCTTGGTGTCCTGGCGGCTGAAGTAGACGAGCCGCAGGTGGTGCAGCATCGCCCGGGCCATGGTCCGCGGGTGCTGCGGAGTGACGTCCAGGTCCAGGTCGGCCAGGGAGTTGATCTCCTGTCGCTGGCACTCGGTGACCAGCCGCTGCACCACGCTGATCGGCCAGCGTGCCCCTTCAGCAGGCCCCTGGGCATGCCGGTGCAGCACCCACTTGAACTCGGCCCCGGCCAGCGGCCGCAGACCCCGCAGCGACAGCACGCCGTCCGTGCGCCCGGCCGGCGTCGCCTCTGCGCACCAGTGACGGAAGACAGCTTTGTCGGCGTAGTTCACCGTGAACGTCGCGGGCACGCCGCGGCGGGGGCGCTGGTGGACCGCTTTCGCGTTTCCCGGCCGGCCCTCCCGGATGTAGCGCAGAAAGTGGTACGGACACAGGCCGATGTAGTGGCCGGCTCCCTCCGGGCACGAGGGCACCAGGCAGTCACCGAGACGAGGAAACGGCTCCTGCCGGGCAGCCCAGAGCTCGTAGTCGTCCGGCCTGCCCTTCCGGCGCTGGAACGCGCTCCACTTCACGAGGGCAGCGGAGTGCAGGAAGCACAGCGAGTTGCCGCTATAGGCCGGCACCTCGGGGCAGAACACGCAGTTGCCGAGGTGGCGTCCACCGCGGGGCTTGAGCGGCACGGCCTCCTTCAAGAAGGCGACGATGTCGCGGCCCTCCTGCTGGAACCGGCTCCACTGCGCGGCGTGGCCGCAGCAGTAGTCCCGCCAAGTATCCCGGCTGCGCTCGCAGTCCGGCACCCCGCACAGCCAGCCGTACACAGGGTGATCACGCGGGACCCGGATCACGTCAGGCCGCAGTACTGGGTCGAACGCCGGCCCGGCGATCAGGGCCTGGAGAAGCTCCAGCCGATCGGACGTGGTGCGCGTCCCGGCGGTCGAGTCCGTAGCAAGGGCCAGGGCCGGGGCGCTCACCCCTCTTCACCCCAGACCGTCTGCAAGGCCGCCGAGAACTCCGGCGAGTGGAGGTCGGGATGCCCGTAGACCTCGTCCACCATGCGTGCCGAGGCCCAGTTGCCGACCTCCTTGGCCACCATCGGGTCCTTGGACACGTCCAGCACGTCGTTGGTCAGTTGGTGCCGGAACGCTTGGGGCTTGATGCGGCCCGGCAGGCCCGCTCGGCGTCCGGCCCGGCGCAGCACCCCGCGCGCTGCGTCGGCGGACCAGGGCTCGCCACGCCGCGGCCCGCTCAGCTGGATCAGCAGCATGCCGTGCCCGGCCGCGACACCGGTGTACTCCGTCGTCATGTAGGTGAAGTAGCGGCTGATCATCGCCGGGCTCGCTCGGTAGATCTCACCACCGGTGATCACGCCGTCGACCATCTGCCAGTCGGGCTTGATCTTGGCCGCCGCGCGGTTCTGGTTGCCCGCCCGATGGCAGACGTGCACGTGCGGGTCCCGGCACTCCCCGCAAGCCGCGTTCTGCCGAAGGTGCAGGTCGACCAGGTGCAAGCCGGTCAGACCGCCGATGCGCATGGCGGTGTCCGACAGCCACTGCACGACCATGACGTCCCGCGCTGTGTTCACGCACTCCAGCAGGCTCTGCCTGGTGCCGTCCGGCAGCATCTTCGGGTGCCGGCGCGTCGGCCGGTTGGCGGGCGCAAGCGGGTTGGCGGGCATCGACTTCATCAGGTGCCCCAGGAAGGCCCGACTGCGATCGACCTTCGTCGGCAGCCGTTCCACCGCCAGCGCCGACCGCAGCTCGGCGTTCACGCCGCTGCCCGTGCAGACATGCAGGTAGAAGCCCTTCAGGCAGGCCGCGGCGACCTTCAGTGCCGACGCACCGTACGGACGCTTCGGCGGCAGGCGCCAGGGCTGCCCCCACGGCATCGGCACTTGCGCCCCGACAGCCCCCATGTAGCGCAGCAGGTCCCGCAGAGTCACCGTCTGGGCGGTCAGCTTCTCCCGGCGGCACCACCGCAAGTGGTCCACCAGGGAATACGCGTACGTCTTCTGCGTCCCCGACCCCTCGTACAACCGGAGGAAGCCATCAGCCTCGTCATGGACGGACCCGTCAGCACACACGATCGTGTACGACCGGACCCCTCCCGCACGCGTCAGAACCTGCACACGCAGGTCCCCCACCACCAAGGCAGAATGCGTCATTCCCCGCCCGCCCCAAGCTCTTCGAGTACGTGCCGGAGACTACGGGCGCAGTTGGTTAACGCACCCGGGACAGCTCAACAGGCGACCCAAACGGGTGATGCGGAGACTCCCAGGCAGGTCGGTAAATACCACGAGCCCCTGTTCGACGGCCCTCTGATCACGGCCGCCTACCAGCAGGCGCTGCGCCAGGGCACCGGTGTCCTCGACGCTCTGCGGACCGTGAACCGAGTGGCGGCCACGACCGAGGCGTCCGTCGTCGTGATGGCGTACTGGGCCTCCGTTCGCGACTGGGGGCCAACCCACTTCGCCCGCGACCTCGCCTCCGCTGGAGCCGCCGGAGCGATGATCGTTGACTTGCCCTCCGAACAGGCCGGACCGTGGATGGCGGCCGCACGCGCCGCTGGTGTCCACACTCCGCAACTTGTCTCGCGGCAGGCCAGCGACGCAGAGCTGGACCGCATCGCCGCCACGGCGACCGGGTGGGTGTATGCGCCGGCCGCCGACGCCCGCACCGGCTACACCGGACAGCTCGACATCCCTGCACTCACCACGTTCACCGAGCGGCTGCACGCCGCCGGCCCTACACCGGTGGTCACCGGCATCGGGATCTCCACACCCGACAAGGCGGCGCAGGTCCGGAGCCTGGTCAGTGGAGTGGTGATCGGGACCCCCGTCGTACGACCGCTGCTGGAACTCGGCTCCTCTCACGGGTTGCGTGCCGCCGCTGACCACGTCAGCGCGTTCGCCGAGGCGCTCAGCCCCACTCACCGCACCAATCTTGGTACGCCAGTAGGCATACGGTGAGCGTCGGCATCGGGTGGTCGACCACCCCGGCGAGCCGACTCGTACCTGAACTCGCCAAGCGGCCCAGCCCCACCGTTCCGAAGCCGCTCAACAGGAGACTCTTTGCCACCCACGATCCGCTCGCGCCGCGTGGAGACGTCGGCAGTCCGCCGCCGTCAGCCCGTCGCACCCAAGCCCGACCCTCAGCGCATCTTCCTCGAACCGGCCTACACCGACCCGGCTGTTGCCGCCGAGTACGCCCAGGTGTGGGAGGAAGAGGAGGCCGAACGAGCCGCCCGCCGCCGACCCTCGCGGCGCTCAGGGCCATGACCGTCATGGATGCCCCGGACGCGCAGCGGACCGGCTATGGGGCATTGCACGAAGCCCGGGCTCGGCAGCCCCATCCGTTGTCCGCATGACCCACCCGATCAGCCGATGAAAGAGGAACCCGCCCATGCCTTTGCCCCCATTGACGCCGGAACAGCGGACCGCCGCACTGGAGAAGGCCGCAGCCTCGCGTAAGGAGCGCGCCCTCGTCCTTGCCGAACTCAAGCAGGGCCGCCGTACCCTGCGAGAACTGCTGGAGAGCGACAGCGCTATCGTCCGACGGACGCCTGTGCGCAACCTGCTGGAGTCGCTCCCCGGCATCGGCAAGGTCCGCGCCGGCCAGATCATGTCCGAACTCGACATCGCCACCAGCCGACGGGTCCAGGGGCTTGGTGCCCGTCAGAGGCAACTGCTGCTGGAGAGGTTCGAGGCCGCCACGGCCTGAGCCCTAACGCCCAGCGTGTCGACGGCCGGGTAGAAGGAGAGGAGCACGACGTGGTGGAGGGCGGCGTCCTGATTGCCGGGGCTGCCGGTGCCGTACTGGCTCTGTGGGGCTTGGTGCGCGCCGAGCACCAGCCGGTCTTTTGGGGCCTCCTTGTCGCTGCTGCGAGCCTCGCGGACAGGATTGGAATCGTCGACCTGTCTGCCCCTGTCCACATCGCCCTCGGCGCGCTCGCTTAGCCGGCGCGAAGGCTGGAGCCTCGACTGGGCCGTCACACCATCGGCCCGCGCCCGTTCGGCCGCCGTGCAGCGCGCACCGCCGGGACATCCCGTATGTGTGTTCCCGTGGCCCTGACCCCTCCGATCAAGCCGATGCTGGCCGAAGCACGGCGGGATCTGCCCCCGGAGGGCGCGCTGCCCGGCGGCCTCGCCTTCGAGCCGAAGCCCGACGGATTCCGGGCCATCGTCTTCGCCCGCCCCGGCCTGGTGATGGTGCAGTCCCGCCGCGGTGCAGACCTGACGGCCTCGTTCCCCGACATCGCCGAGGCAGCGGCCGCGGTCGCCGCGGAGGACCTGGTCCTGGACGGTGAACTAGTGGTGCCGCATGAAGGTCGATTGGACTTCATCGAACTGCAGCACCGTGCTCGCCGGCGGGGCCGCAAAGCCATCCAGGCGGCCAGCGAGAAACCTGCGCACCTGATCGTCTTCGACGTCCTCCAGATCGCGGGAGCCGAGCTGCTTGAGCTCCCTTACAGCCGACGGCGCGGCCACCTCGAAGACCTCTTCGCCCGCCACACGCTCAAAGCCCCGTTCACCTTGTGCCCCGCTACGACGGACCGGCGCCAGGCTCAGGACTGGCTGGACCCCTCCTGGGGCACGGTCGGCATCGAAGGCGTGGTCGTCAAAGGACAGTCCCAGCCGGTTCTGCTCGACCAGCGTGCCTGGGTCAAGGTGCGTTCGCGCACGACGGCCGAAGCGATCATCGCCTCGGTCACCGGACCCGTCGACAACCCGACCACCCTGCTGCTGGGCCGCTATGACACCGACGGCCGCCTACGGCTGGTCGCTCGGACCACTCCGCTGCCGACCGCGATGCGACGCGATCTCGCACAGCGGCTCGTCCTCGGCGGCCCCGAACACCCATGGACAGGCCGCCGGTTCAGCGCAGGGTGGGGCACACAGACTGAGCTGCACCACCAGCCTGTGCGACCAGAATTGGTGGCGGAGTTCCTCGCTGACACAGCCGTCGACGCGGGGCGGTTCCGCCACCCTGTGGTCTTCCAGCGCGTGCGAGACGATCTTGTCCCCGATGACATTCCGCTGATGGATCGGTGAGCCCTGGCAAAGGGGGCGCGTGCCGTCTCCATGCGGGCAGAACGTGCCGCACGCCGGGACACAGTGCTGTGGAGCGGTCAGCGGCCCGGACATTCTTGGCAAAGCATCACGACGAGCAGACCGTGGTTGCGTACCTCGGGCTCCTCTCGCCTCCTGGCCATGGCGGCTTCTGGCACACGGCAAGCTGCCCCTGCAGAGGCAGGTTCCGCTACGGCTGGGGGTGATGCCGGTCGAAGAGCTTGGCGGCCTCTTCCCACCACGCCTCCCGGAGGTCGCTGTCCTCACTAGCCCGCTTGCACAGACCGCGATGCTCACCGATTCCTCCAGAGAGGGGGGTGAACAGGTGGGGGACAGAGACGCGCAGCAGGTCCGCGTAGCTGTGGGCGCCGAGAAAGATCACGTCAGCGTCGTCGGTGCCCAGCGCCGCCGTATGAAGGGCGACCTTTTCGGCGGTGACGGCTCGTTCATCGCCGAGCCTCACGTTGTACGGAGGCAGCGGCTGGGCAAGCGTCACGATTCCGTGGAGCGCTGACAGGATACGGATGAGGGATACGTCGGTCAGAGCGTCCGCCGCCTGCCGCAGAGATCGGTGGTACTGGCCGATGTACAACTGGCCTGCGGGGATCACGCCGCGGTAGTGGTACGTCTCCCAGCTCGGCTCAGCCTTCTTGTCCCCGCACTGGACGATGACGACGCGCCGACGGCGCACGTTCACGCTCCCGCGCTGGCGTGCGTACTCGCGGCCGGCTTCGGTCAGGTACAAGGAGGCTCCGGACTCTTCCCAGGTCCTGGTCCCTGCTCTCCACGATGCAGGGCGGACGTCGGCGTACCCCGCCGCGTTGACTACCTTCAGCGTCGGCGTGCGGAACCACGTCTCGCCGCGGTGGTAGGCCTCGTCGTCCCGGCCGGCGACGAGCTGGTCGGGACGACGTGCGGCAGTGATGACCGCCTCGTGGGGCTTGGGCGGCAGCTTCGGCAACAGACCAGGAGCCGTGTCCTGGGGCGGCTCCCCGTGCTCGTCCAGCCAGGCCCTCAAAGCCTGGCGTCCGGCTTCCGTCATCACGCGTACGCCGTTGGCACGGCAGATCAGCCGGTCGCCTTCGAGACGGTCCAGGGCAGCCGGGTGACCGGTGACGATGCCGTTCTCGTGCGAGGCGAGGATCTTGGCGCCGGTGGGGCTGAGGGGCAACAGAGTCCTTTCGTCGGGCTCGGGCGCGGGAGGCGCCCGGGCCGGGGGAGTCCGCTCATGCTCGGGCGGAACGGTCGTAAGCGGTGTGCGATCAGGTCGGGTGCGGCGCCGAGGCCGCCGGTGGCGGAGTCAGGCGGCGCGCGAGCGTGCCGCGGGAGAGGTCGTGGGCGGGAGCAGGGCCGTGAAGTGGGCCTCACGGGCGCGGTGTTGGTGCAGTCGGCGGGTGAGTTGCGTTTCGCGTCTGCGCAGGCGGTCCAGTTCCTCGGAGACACGGGTGCGAGCGCGCTCGGCGTTCTGCTTGCCGGCGGCGATGCGCAGTGCCTCCAGGTCGCGGCGGGAGGTGAAGTGGACGGCGAGGGCGCGCAGCACGGCTGCGGCACGGCGCTGAGTCAGGGGGGAGACCGATACGGTCCGGCCGGGGCCGGCGGGCACTTGGGCCTTGGAGGTGTCGGGGGAGGTCGCGGTCACGGTTCGTCCGCTGTGACTCCAACCGCCGTGCACGGTGACGCCGTTGACCTTGGGCATGCCGATGCGGTCCTTGGTGGACCAGGCCGCGTTCGTGGGCCTGCCCCAGCAGGCATAGAGCCCTCCGGGCAGCGGGGAGCTGCCGCAGATGTCCGGGCCGAGGGTGACCAGGCCGCGTCCCACGCGCGGGCCGCTGATCTCGTACACCACCCGGCCGGGGAGCACGTTGACCTCGAGCTCCCGCACAGTCAGGGCGCCCATGTCCGTGCCGTCGCTCGCGGCGAGCGGAAGCCGTACGGGGATGGCATGGGGAGCCTGGACGGGCGGCTGGCGGCGCCGCACCAGGCCGGTCAACTGGCGGCTGCGATGGCGGGCGCCTGCCCGATCGGCGCGGACCCCGGCCAGTTCCTCCTCCAGGGCGCGGACTTTGAGCCGCTCGTACGCCGCCTGGGCGTCGGCGCTATGGCGGACGGCCGCGCGGATGAGGTCGCTGCGGTCGGGGCGCTGTCGCCAGTGGCGTACGACGGCGACGACCAGGGCTTCGGTCACGGCGCGGGCCCCATCGGGGATACGCCGGCTCTCATAGCCGTTGCGCAGGACGACCGCGCGGGAGGCGAGGAAGTAGTGCGCGCGCTGGACGGTCGCGGGGTTGATGGACTCGGTGGCGCCGTGGATGCGGACGCCGTTGACGACGGGCTCGTCCGGGCGGGGCGTGAACGCCTTGACCTGGTCGGTGCCGTCGCCGAAGTGGACGCGTACCGTGCGCGGTTCGAGCGGTCCGCCGTAGGGCGTTTCGGGTACGACGATCAAGGTGCCGTGGAGGCGTCGGCCCCGCACGACGTAACGGACCTGGCCGTGCTCGAGCACGTCGGACGTCACCGACACGGAAGGACGCCCGGGCAGGCCGAGCGCGAGATGGAACGGCAGCGGTGTGGCGTGGGCGGGCCCGGGCATCGTGGTCCTCCTTCAGAGTCTCGGGCGTCGGTGCGCCGGCGGTCGGCGGGGTGGGTCAGGGCTGGAGGGTGATGCGGAGGTCTTCGAGGTAGCTCGGCTCGACGGCGAGGGCGACCTCCTCCAGCGACTCCTCGATCTCGGTGCCCTGGAGGTCGGTGCGGTAGGGCTCCTGGCGGCCGCCGTGGTGCAGGACCAAGTCCGTGAGCGACCAGGTCGAGGCGTGGTCCGCGCTCTGCCAACGGAAGGTGACCGCGTCCGGCAGCGGCGTGATCGCCTGGGTGAGGAAGTGGTCCCTGACTTCTTCGCGCAGCCGTTCCCAGATTTCGTCCGGGGCGCAGTAGAGGCCGGGCTGTGCGTCGGACAGGGGGTGTCCCTTGCGGTTGCGGCCGCATCCCCGGCAGAGCTCCTCGCCCCGGTCGTTGTGACGGCTGCAGGTGGTCTCCCGGCACTTCCACAGCACGCCGGCCGCGACGGCGGCCTTGAGGATCGCCGGGCGGCCGGCTGCGTCGGAGTGGTCGAGGAGGGTGGCGACTTCGATCGTGGGCACAGAGGTCCTGTCAGTACGGGGGCATGGGCAGGGCACGGCGTGGTGGGCGTGCCTGGGTGGAGGGGGAGGGGTGCGTCCGGCGGGTATCCATCCCGCGTCTCCGGCTTTGCGGCCGGGCTCTCCGCAGTTGAGTTACGGACGCACCCCGCTGGTCTCAGGGAGAGACCAGCATTACGAGGTGACTCTTAAGACACTACATCAGGGGTAACGGTCGGTGCAAGTTTTAAGAGTCACTCGGTGTTGAAGAGATCGGCGGCCGCGCACAACTGGTCTACCTGCGTGGTGCTGAGAACGTCGTGCGGGTCGCCGTAGGTGCCGAACAACTCGACGGCCGACCGGGCGAGGCCGCGCACGCCGAGCGGTCCGAGGGCTTCGACCAGCTCAGCCAGGGCGTCCGCGTCGCAGGTGCACGGGTGGTCGTTGCAGCCATCGCAGCCCAGCGGCGGGAAGCCGAGTGCCGTCAGCCTCTCCTGGACGGCCTCGTAGAAGTCGCCGCCTCCCGTCTCGGCGAGCAGCAGCTGAACGGCGCGGACCGCGACCACCGGGTTGGGGACGGTCGAGCGGGACGTCACGGTGTCGGTCCACCGGACCAGGAGGCGGGCTGCGCCGTCCGTCGCGACGCGTGCCGTCGTACGCAGCCAGGTCACGCGCTCACCTCCGTCCGGCCATCCAGGCTCGCCAGCAGCGGGGCGACGAGAGTGCGGGCGACGTCGATTGCCGGTCGGCGCCAGAAGGGGGAGCGAAGGATGGAGGACCACACGGTGTCGGTGACCGCGATGCTCTCCTGATCTTCGAAGTCCGGAAGCGTGCCGGGCAGATGGGCCCCGGTGATGTCGACGTGGGCACCGTCGGGGCGTACGGCGACGAGGTGTTCCAACTGGCATCCGCACACGTCGCGGGCCACGTTCGTGCCGCACAGGTCGGGATCGAGGCTGCACGAGTCGGAGAGGATGACGGCCATCTCCCATCCCGTCTCGTCGCACAGAGCGCGGGCGAACGCGTGGCACTGGCCGTGCAGGAAGGCCGCTCGGGCGCGATCGTCGAGGCGGCCCGTGGTCACGGCGTAGGTGGAGTGGTTGCTGCCGGGGACGGTCACGGTCATGCCGTCAGGGAGCGTGAAGCGTCCGGTCAGCAATTCCATGGCCTGCTCCAGGAGGTCGCGGGCCTCCAGGGCGGCGGTGCGGTCGCGCCTGCTGTAGGCGCGACGGTGGTCGTCGTCGATATCTCCGTCTGCGTCGAGGTAGCGGTCCAGGGCGGCCTTGTGCCGATCCGACATGGAGCGGTAGGTGGAGAGGAGGCGGACGAGCGGGTCGTCCCGGTGAAGGGTCTGCGGCATCGGGGCCTTTCAGGGCGCGGCGGGTCCGGCCCGGAAATGGGCAGGCCGGACCGCCGTGTGGACAGGGAGAGTTCGGGATGGCCGCTCGGGCGCGGGCAGCACGGGGCTGCGCGGCGCCCGAGCGGGAGGAGAGGGGTCTGAGCGGTGGTCTCAGTCCCGGCGCAGTTCGTTGCCGCGCTTGGTGATGTGAGCGCCCAGGGTGATGCCGACGCCGTTGGGCAGCAGCAGCGGGTGCCCCTCTGCCTGGCGCAGGCGTACGCGGTGCATCAGGTCGCCGAGTTCCTCGAACGTCAGGTCCGCCTGGAGGGCTTCGGCGGCGAGGTCGAACGGCGGCTCGAAGGCCTCGCCCTGGCTGAGCCAGTCCGTGATGCGGGCGGCGAACCGTGCGCCGGGCTTGGTCTCGACGGCGCCGGACAGGTCGTCCGTGGGGGCCTTGACGACCACGAGGGTGTGGGTGTGGTCCATCGTGGCGACGAGGTCGAAGTCGTACTCCATGCCTTCGCGGGCGACCGGAGCCAGGCCGACGATCCTGCGGTGGACCCGGCCGGACTCGTCGACCTCAGCGACGTAGTCGAGCTTGTCCCGGACGGTGGCCACGACGTGGCCGGGGTATCCGAGCAGTGCGTCGAGCATGTTCTGCTCGATCGGGCGTACCTCGCGCCAGCCGCTCCAAGTGCTGCCGGATGAGGCTCTCTTGGAGGCGCGGTCGGCCTGTTCGCGTACTCCGCCCGCCCCGCTCCAGAAGGGTGAGGCGGTCGAGACCACGACGGTGTCGTAGCGCTGGTCGGCGCAATGAGCCAGGGCCGTGACCAGGGTCTCGGGGGAGTAGTAGCTCAGAGGCGGGCACGCGTCGAAGGGGAAGGTGTCCGCGTAGGCGCTCACCCGGCCACGCTGGGTGTCGATGACGGCGACCCGCTTGCCGATCGAGGTGGCCAGGGCCAGGGCGGTGTAGGTGGTGCCCGCTCCGGGCGGACCGTCGAGGAGGATTCGTGCCGGGCGCTGCTGGCGCACAGCGGTGGTGAACTGGAAGCGTTCGTTGCGGCTAGGGTGCGGGGCGGACGACTCGGCCGCCGGATGGGTGATGGTATCCGTCAAGGTTCCTCCGGGAACCAGTCGGTTGAGTGTTCAGCGAGTCCCGGCACCGGCACATGATGTCCAGTCGCGACCGGTGTCGGGACCAACGCCCTTTGACTCTTAAGACTATACCATGCTTTCGGTGTTTTCGCAGCTCAGGATGGGCGTGAGGCGCTTATCTCTACGTGCTGCACGTGAGGTGAAGTGATGTTCGCGATCGCACCGGAGGGTGTCGCCGGGCCGTGCGGACGGGACGGTCATCCGCCGGCCTCCGTTCCCGTGGTGCTACTGGCCAAGCGGGTCGGGGGCCAGCGTGACGGCCATCCATGGCACGGCGGCGTCGCGGAAGCTGTGTCCCACGGGATCCAGGCCGGTCGACTCGGTGAGACTGAAGATCGTCACCATGATCATTTCCGAACCGTCGGCGACGGAAACGAGGTGCGTCCCGCAGCGCGGCCAGAAGCCCCGGCGCAGGGTCGGCCAGGTCGCGAACCACGTCGGCTCGCCGGCGGGGCCTGTCCAGGTCAGGTCCTCGACGCGGAATCCGACCCACGCCACCGCTGGCGAGCCGGAGATTCGCGTGCAGTGCTCGCAGGAACACAGGTGGGGGTCGTGCGGGTCGCCGGCCACCGCGTAAGCGATGTCGCCGCACTGGCAACGGCCAGTCCGTCGTTCAGACCTGGTGGTCGGCCTCGACATTCGAACATCTCCCTCGGCTTAGCACGGAAGTTGGGAGCGCAAGTGTGCTACGGGGCGGGAGGACAGGGCTGGCGTTCGGGAATCACGGCCCCTCAAACGGGAGCATGTTCACTCCTCGCGGTGAACGGTTCGGCGCTCCGGCGACTTTCCGGCGAGAATGCCGGCGCCCGTCCCGGGTGCTCCGGGACGGGCGTCCGTCTTGATTCTCTTCCGACCGAGGGGAGGTGTATCCAGGCGGTTCGTGGAGGGCGGTAGGTGGCGCTGACCGCGGCTCGGACGGCCAGGCCTGTCACTCCGAGTGCGGCATGCTTGCTCCCGGCTCCGCCTCCGCCTCAGGGCGTCGGCGCGCTCGAGCTGGTACTCAGAACCGATCCCCGATGTTCTTGTCCTTGAGGATCTTGTTGGCCGTTGGCACCCACCAGAAAACGCGGCCGATCTCATCTGTCCCGTCCGAGTCTGTGAAGTGGCCCCGGTGGAGAGCCATTTCGATCGACGAGTTCTTGACGCCCAGCTTCGCGGCCAGGTGGTTGGTGTAGACCCGGCGCCGGCCTGAAGCAGGGTCGATCGTCGGTTCGACCGGTAGCCAGCGGCCGCGGCCCTTGTTCGCGATCTCCTCGACGATGCGGCCGGAGCGGTCGAGGTAGCCCAGGGCCTTGCCCAGAGCCAGAACGACCTCCACCGGGAAACGCGGCGCTGAAGTCACCAGGATGTCGTCGCCTAGGTCGATCCCCAGCGCTTCGGCAACCACGTGCAGAGCCGGCTTGTTGGCCGGCGGCTTGCCCTCCATCGCCTTCTGCGCCGGCGGCTTGTGCCACTTCTGCGCGGCTGTGCGCGACTTCATCCCTAGCGCTCGACTGATCTCGCTCAGGCTCAGCGGTTCTGTCCGCTTGGTCAGGTCGATAACGTCTACGTCGTCCGTGCTACTCATCTCTAACAATCCTGTCTCTTATAGCTTGCGTCGGGTCGAGGATACGACAGACTGTGGGGCCTTCGTTCCCGGCGGGGCCGAGGCCGACTCGGCCTGGTGGCCGGCTGGGGCCCCGGCTGAACGTCTCCGCCGACGGGGCGGGGACTGGCCTGGCCGAGCGCTGGTCCGCTACGGCCGGCGCCTGGCGCCGGCAGCGTGCCACCGGACGCGGTCGACCTCGCGCAGCGCCGCGAGCACTCGCCCAGCGGTAAGCGGCAGGTGCTGGTCGGCGCACTCGAAGGCCCAGGCCTTGTGGGCGTAGCAGGTGGTCCGCTCGTCGGCCGGCATTCCCGCCTCCTCCAGCGCATCCTCGCGTGCGATCATCCGCGCCAGGCTGTTCGTCATGACGGTCCTGCCTCCTTCACGTTCGTAGTTCGGTGGTCAGGAGCCGAAGGTGAGGTCTTCGCAGCGACAGCCGGCGATGCCGCAGGGGAGTCGGCCGTCGACGACCCGGCGGGCGTGGACGGGGCCGAGGTGACCGCACGTACAGCGGCCGTTTGGCGCGACGCCGGTTGCCAGGCGGCGCGTCTCGACCTCCGCCAGAGCCTGGTTGCGCTCGAACTCCTTGCGTGCTTCGCTCAGGCCGAGCTCGATGGCGGTGCCGTCGAGGGAACCGTCGAGATCCGTGAGGTCGATGGCCGCCAAGGCGTCGGCGAGGTCCGGGGTCTGGGTGGCGTACGCCGCCAGGGTCTCCCAGGCGCGGGTCTGAGTGAGGGCCTGGTCGGCGGCCCGGCTGTACTCGCTGATTTTGATCTCGGTGCTCATCGATACGGCTCTCCAGGGGCGAGGAGCGGCGGCCGTCGTGAAGGTCCTCCGCGAACTCTAGCAAGATGTGACTCTTAAGACTCTATAGGTGACGCGACGTGAGCGCAAGCCTTAAGAGTCGGTCGGGTTGCGGTGCGGTCGTTGCGGAGCGTGGTGGGCAGGCCGATGCTGCGGGTGTCCCGGACGGCACCGCGGCGTTGGCGGGCGGGCAGCTGGTCGGTGGTGCTGTCGTGAGCTGCCTGGCTGGCGAAGGCGACGGAGAGGTCGGCGTCGGTCTCGCAGAAGGGCCCGAACTGCGGTCCGAGTACGAGGCGTTAGCAGGTGCTGCCCCAGGTGCTGGACACCCAGAGCAGCTCGTCAGCTGACGCCCTCGAGAGGGGGCGGCTTGGGGAAGGGGGACGCTAAGAGTTCAAGCACGCTGACTCGTAGAGCTCAGGTGAAACCACGGCAGCGGCTAGTCGTCACCGATATACTCATAGTGACCTTTGCCGTCTGTGTGTGACGGCGGCCAGCTACTTCAACCGGGGCGCTCTCGGCGGCCCTTAGATTGAGGCGTTCATGCAGGACGACCGACCCGTGGTCGGCGTGATCGACTACCGCACCGGAAACAGCCAGAGCGTGGTTCACGCGTTGAACTTCCTCGGTGTGCCGAACCGTCTGCTCACCTCACCATCGGATTTGGATGGCATCGACCGGATCATCCTCCCGGGTGTCGGATCAGCCGGAACCACGATGACCTACCTGTCCGAAGCCGGATGGCCCGAGGCGCTTTACGCCCGGGTAATCGAAGGCCGCACCCCGTTCCTGGGCATCTGCGTGGGCCTGCAGGTCCTCTTCGAGACCAGCGAGGAACAGAACGCGACCTGCCTGGGTTGGTTGCCCGGGACCGTACGGGCCTTCGACGGCGCCGACGTACGGGTGCCGCAGATGGGCTGGAACCAGGTGCACCGCACCTCGGCCCATCCCTTCCTGGCCGGCCTGCCGGAAGCGGGCCACTTCTACTTTGTGAACAGCTATTACGCCGACCCCGCGGACGCCGGGGACATTGCGGCGACCACGGAGTACGGCCTGCCCTTCACCTCTGCTGTCGCGCGCGGCAACATCATGGCCACGCAGTTCCACACCGAGAAGTCCGGCCCGCTGGGGCTGGATCTCCTCGAGCGGTTCGCCAAGACCCCGCAGGAGGAGCTGTGCCCGGCCTGACCACCACGACGGGGCTGACCACCCGACTGATCGCTTGCTTCGACATCATCGACGGCAGGGTCACCAAGGCTCGCCGCTTCGAGGACAACATCGACGTCGGAGACGCCGCCGAGGTCGCCGCGTCGGTGTACGCGGACGGCATCGACGAGATCATCTTCTACGACATCCTTGCGAGCGCCCAGCGCCGCCAGGCGGACCTGAACACGATCCGTAAGGTCGCCGAGACCGTGTTCGTGCCGCTGACGGTGGGCGGCGGGATCCGTTCACTTGAGGACATGCACGCCGTGTTGGCCGCCGGTGCGGAGAAGATCAGCCTGGACTCGATGGCGGTGCGCAATCCCTCGATCATCACCGAGGGGTCGGCCGAGTTCGGCCGCCAGTGCATCGTGCAGTCCATGCAGGTCAAGCGTGTCCCGACGGCGCCCGAAATCCCCAGCGGGTACGAGGTGTTCATCGATGGCGCCCGGCAAGCCACCGGCCTAGACGCCATCGCGTGGGCGCGGCGGGGCGAGGAGCTCGGCGCGGGGGAGATCTGCGTCAATTCCATCGACCAGGACGGCACTCACGAGGGCTACGACCTGGAGATCACCCGGGCGATCGCCGAGGCGGTCAACCTGCCGGTGATCGCCTCCGGCGGCGCCGGTTCCGCCGAGCATGCGGCGGCGGCGTTCACCGAGGCGGGCGCGTCGGCGGCGATCGTCAGCTCGCTGCTGTACTCGCCGCGCATGGAGCGCACCGTCCCGGTCGGGGAGATCAAGGCCGAGCTCGCCAAGCGGTACGGGCTCCCTGTCCGCCTTACCTGAGCAAGCTCCCTCCCGGAACGAAGCCGGGCCCAGCCGCGGAACGCGGCTGGGCCCGGCTTCGTTTTCCGGCGCGCACGGCCGTCCCGGGCGGGCCGGGCGTGCGGTGGTTCAGGGGTGGTGCGTGGTGACGGGGGGGCGGCTGTCGGCGGTGAGTGGCCGGGCGCCGTCGTAGCCGCCGAACTGCTCGTCGACGACGAAGCCGGCCGCGTGCAGCAGCTCGGTCAGCTCGGCGGGGTGTAGAGGCGGACCGATCGGGTTCTACGTGGGTGGCGTGCGGTGGAGGCGGCCGTCGGCGTCGGGCAGACCGCGGGGAGCGGTGAGGTAGGCGCGGCCGACGACGCCGCCCCAGCCGGCGTGCCACAGGCGCGTCAGGTCGGCCCACCCGGCCAGGCCGCCGGCGTACCACAGGTCGGCGCGCGGGTGGCGGCCCGCGATGCGGTCGAGGGCCTGCCAGGGGGGCGGGGTGCGGTGGGTGGCCGCGCGGGCGTCGGTGATCAGGATGGGCTGGGTGCCGCCGGTGGCGTCGAGGAGGGCGTCTAGGGCGTCGGTCAGCGCCACGCTGGTGGTGCGGGTGAAGCCGTCGGTAACGATCCGTCCGTCCACGGCGTCGAGGGACAGCATCAGTTGTCCGGCGTCGGCGAGGGTGGTGAAGTCCGGCCAGGCGTGCGGGTCGAGGCGGCCGTCGGGGACTAGGCCGGTAGAGCCGAGCAGGACACCGGCGGCGCCGGCGTCCAGGAGGCGGCGGACGGCCGGGGCGCGCGGGGCCAGGCGGCCGCCGGCCCACAGCTGGCCGGGGTGGTGGCGCACGGCCGTCTCCAGCAGCGCGGTGCTGGTGCTGGTGCCGGTGGAGCGGTCGAGGTCGATGACGGCGGTGGGAACGTCGTCGTCGAGGAGGTCGGCGAGCAGCCGTCCCGGCGGCAGGCCGGGGAGGGAGGTGACCGTGCCGTGGCGGACGTCGACGTTCACCCGCCAGTGACCGGTCGGCCCGGCGGGGACGGCGGTGGCTGTTGCGGTCGCCGGGGTGTGGGTGGTGGGCATGCGGGCGCCTCCGGGGTCAGGCGG
The DNA here is from genome assembly GCF_032436805.1 of Streptomyces sp. P17. Taxonomy (NCBI): domain Bacteria; kingdom Bacillati; phylum Actinomycetota; class Actinomycetes; order Kitasatosporales; family Streptomycetaceae; genus Streptomyces; species Streptomyces sp. P17. Next base: position 65,665 of record NZ_JAVRBF010000009.1, read on the forward strand.
CGGCGAGCGCGGCCGGGCGGGGGACGGGCGGTTCGTTCCAGGTGGCGGCGTGGGCGAGTTCGGTCCGCATGGCGGCCAGTTGGGCGGTGGTCCAGGTACCGGTGCTCACCACGAGGTCGAAGCTGGAGGCCATCTGCCGGTGCAGCGTGCCCGCCGCACGGTGGGCCCCGTCGCGCAGGTAGGCGCCGGCGTCTCCACGCAGCAGGTGCCCGGTCAGGCGCTTCTGGATGCTGTGGTGCAGGTTGGGGCGCAGGCTCGGCAGGTCGGCGGCGTCGGCGATGTCGTGCCGACCGGAGCGGTGGTACAGGGTCCAGGCGGATTCGACGCTGCGGGTGACGGCCCGTCCGCCGAGCTGTTCGACCAGGGCGCGCGCGGCGCGCAGCGTGCTGCCGTAGCCGACGTTGTCGTCGATGACCAGTACGGTCGTGTCGCGGGCGGCGGCGGTCAGGCGGTCGCGGTAGGCGCGGGGCGCGGTAGCGCGGTGGCGGACGGTACCTCCGGCGCCGAGGTAGGCGACGTTCCCCTGGTCGTGGAAGCCGAGGCGGACCAGGTGCACGTCGATCGGTCGGCCGAGCAGGGCGGGAAGGACGGTCCGGGCGGTCAGCGCGAGGGACAGCGACCCGTACAGCGGGGCGAGGACCGTGGTGATGTCGGGCTGGGGCGCCAGTACGTGCTCGGCGAGGAAGCGCAGCTCGTTGCCGATCTTGACCGTGTTGTCGAGCTCCCGGAAGGTCCGCCAGCCCGCCTCGTGGGCCTGCAGCAGCGCGAGGTCGCCGGGGTGCGGGGCGAACGGGCCGGCGGCGCGGTGGCCGTGCAGAGCGGCGGCGGTGGAGGTGGCGATCTCCAGCAGGCGTTCCAGCGCGGCCGGGCGCGGATCGTCGGTGAGGCGGGGGCGGTCGGTGAGGCCGTGCCAGAGGGTGTAGGCGCCGGCGGCGGCGAGGTTGTGGAGGTTGTCGAGCAGTGCGTGCCGCAGTGCCGGGGCCTGCCCTGGCGCCTGGCGGTCCAGGCGGCCGAGGGCTTCGCCCAGCGCCGCCCAGGACGGCAGCGCCGTACGTGGCTGGTAGTAGGCCGGGCCCCGGCCGAGCCGGATATGCCGCGCGCCCGCCTCGGGCCGGGGCCCGCTGGCGTCCGGGAGGAAAGCGTCCAGCAGTGCGGGGTCCAGGCCAGCGCGGGCTGCGAGGCGCAGTTCGGAGGCGGGGATGTGCACCAGGCCCAGCAGGTCGCAGGCGACGGCGCTCCCGGCGCGGGGATCCGGCAGGGTGGGGCCGGTGGGGTGGGCCGTGTTCGCCCGGGGTGGGGGAGAGACGGTGGTAGCCGTGGTGGTCACGTGGGCTCCGTTTCGCGGATCGGCTTGCTCGCGGCGTGGTCGCGCAGCACGGTCAGGCAGGAGGCGAGGTTGGTGAAGCGGGTGGTCGGCCCCGATCCGGGCGGGGGCTGCCCGGTGGGGGTGATCCAGACCGGGTGCAGTCCGGCGGCGCGGGCACCGACGACGTCGGTGTCCCACTCGTCGCCGACGTACAGGCACTGCTCGGGCCGGACGGCCAGGTCTTCGCAGGCCCGGTGGAACGGCGCGGGGTGCGGCTTGCGGTGGCCGTTGCCCAGCGCGCACACCACGGTCTCGAAGTATGGGTCGAGGCCGGCCTGTTTGACCTTGGCGTGCTGGTGGTCGGCGTCGCCGTTGGTGATGACGCCGAGCTGGTAGACCTGCGCGAGGCGCCGGAAGGCGTCGACGGTGGAGGGGACGGGTCGGATCGCGCGCACCTGCCGGTGGGCGAAGTCGTCGACGTGGGCGGTCAGTTGCCGCTCGCCCAGTTCGATCCCGGCTTCGCGCAAAGCGACTTCCCATACGTGGCGGCGGGCGGCGGTGTGCGAGCCGAGCGCGGCCAGGGCGTGGTCGTAGTTGCCCCACAGCCGGTCGGAGGTGTTCACGTAGGTGGAGGCGATGACGGCCGCGCTCACGCCGGGATGAGCGTCGGCGAGGCGGGCGGCGACGGCGTGCAGGGCGCGCTGCCAGATCGCGCGGGTGGGGATCAGCGTGTTGTCGATGTCGAACAGGACGGTGGTGACCGCGGGCAGTGGCGGCGCGAGCGGCTGGTGGGGGTCGGGGTTCACTGGGCTGCTCCGTGTCCGGTCATCCGCGCAGCCAGAGCGAGGGCGGCCAGGCCCTCGGCGGCGGCGGGGGCGTTCTCGTCGCGGGTGAGGCGGAAGAACAAGTCCGGCATGAGCAGGCCGAGGATCCGGGCCCGGTCCAGGGGCAGGCCGTCGAACCGGTCCAGCAGCCAGGTCGTGCCGAGGAGTTGTCCGCCCAACGGCTCGGCCAGCGGGCAGGTGATTTCCAGGACACCGTGGTGCTCGCGGACCGCGGCGTCGGCGAGCAGGCCGGTGTGCTTCAGGCAGGAACCGGCCAGCTTGGCCAGCGTCTGGTCGAGGTCGTGCAGGCCGGCGAATTCGGCGTCGATCACCCACCAGCGCGGCTCGGTCGGGTGGACGAGGATGTTGCACAGGTGGAGGTCGCCGGTGGCGTGGATCAGCCAACCGCCGGGGGCGGCCGGGGTGAGGGAGCGGCGCGCGAGGTGGATGAGCGAGCGGCAACTGAGCTGTGTCGGTGTCCCGTTGAGGTGCAGGGTGTGGTCGGCCCAGGGCTGCAGCCGGCGAGCGAGGTCCTCGACCCAGCCGGACAGCACCGCGGGCGTCTGGAGCGAGTGGTCTACGTCGTCCTCCCGGCGGGGGGTCAGCGTCGCGGTGGCGCCGTGGACCAGCCGGGCGGCCACCTCGCCCAGGACCGATAGGAACCGCTCCGGGTCGGTGGCGGCCAGGTCGCGTAGGGGGATGCCGTCCAGAGCCTGGGAGACCAGCGTCGCGTCCTCGCCTCGGTAGTGCAGCGCGGTGGCGGGCACGGGCAGATGCCGGGCGAGGGCCTGCAGACCGGTGTGCTCCCGTTCGGCGAACGCCCGGCCGCGGCCGGGCTTGATGATGACCGCTCCCGCGGCGGTGCGGGCGCCGAAGACCGGCGTGCTGCTCGGCCGCAGCTGGGTGAGCGTCCCGTCGGGGGAAGCGTAGGCGGGAGCGGGGGCGTGGCAGTCGTCCGGGCTGTCCCAGTACGGGGCGGGTACCTCGTCGCGGACGCGGTCGACGGCCGCGGCGATCTCGTCGGTCAGCGGCAGCGGAGTGGGACGCTCGGCCAGCAGCTTGGCGTCCAGCAGGCCGGCGTCCAGTACCGTCCAGCGAGCCTGGTCGTCCTCGCCCGCGTACAGCAGCCGGATCCGTCCGCCGCCCTCGGGCAGCAGCGCGGGGTAGAAGGCGTAGCGGGAGTCCGGGCTGCCGGGGCCGCCGCGGTGCAGGACGGTGCCCAGCGGTCGCCAGGTTAGGCCGTCGCGGGAGTGCGCGGCGGCCAGGGAGCGGGAGGTGCCGGCGCCGTAGACCATCAGCAAGCCGCCGTCGGACGTCGCGGCGACGGCGGGGCAGTCGGCGGCGTACGCGTCCGGGGCTCCGGCCGGGCCGGTGGGGACGACGACGCCGTGGCGCTGCCAGGTGCGGCCGTCGTTGGAGGTGGCCAGGTGGATGCGCCGGTGATGGTCGTCGCGTCCGGCGTACCACATCCACCAGGCGCCGCCGCGGTGCAGCACGGCCGGCAGCAGCACGTGCTCGCCGTCGGTCGCCCCCTCCTCGGTGCCCGGGGTGAGGACGAGTCGGGGGGCGGCCCAGGTGGTTCCGCCGTCGCGGCTGATGGTGTGGTAGATCGACCAGGCCCCGCCGTCGGGCCGCGCGCTGAAGTAGGCGTGCAGCGCGTCCTGGTGGACCGCCAGGCTCGCGCCGGTGACGTCGTCGCAGCCGTCCGGGACCGGCAGCGGCCGGGCACCGTCCAGGGGCACCGGCCCGCCCCCGGGCTCGGGCGCAGCCGTAAGGACGATGCGGTTGCGGCCGCCGGTGTACCAGGGCTCGGGGGCGCGGCCGGGCAGCTGCCGGGGGATGTAGGTCCGGGCGTCGGCCGGCCCGGTGGTCACGGCCAGCAGGCGGCGGCCGCGGTGGCGGATGAGGGCCGGGGCGAAGGTGATGCGGCCGTCGGCGCCGGCCAGCACGCCGCGGTGGCGCCCGACGAGGTCCGCCCGCCCCTCCACCCGGTGCGGTCGTCGGCGTGGGCGCGGCAGTCCGGCCGGTGCGGCGGACAGCAGGAAGTGATCGCCCGCTTCGAGGAGTTCGCTCACCTGGGTGGTCTCGCGCACTGCGCGGCTCAGCGCGGTGAACGCCGCCTGGTCGGTGGCCGTCTGGTCGACGTACGGGCGCATCCACGCTGCGACGCCCTCCAGCGAGTACCGGTCGGTGACCTCCAGGCCGGCCGCATGCAGCAGGTCTTCAGCCTCGGTGAGGCGGTGGGTGCGGGTGGGCGGCATGTAGTCGTCGGCCGACACCGTCGACAGCGGTTGGTAGCGGCCGTGGTCGAGGTATCCGCCGCCGGTCAGGGCGGTCATTTCCGCGAACCGGCCGCGCTTGAGCAGGTCCCGCAGCACCGAGGTGCGGGTCAGGAAGATCGCGTGGAGGCGGCCGCCCGGTGCCAGCACGGTCGCGGCCCGGCGCACCGCCTCGAGGGCGTCCGCGTCATCGAGCAGGTGGTACAGGGGGCCGAACATCAGCACCGCGTCGAACTGGCCCGGGGGCGGAGCGAGGTGCTGCGCCGGGCCGTGCTGCGTGCCCAGCAGGTGCCCTTCCAGACCGGCCTCGCGGAAGCGGGCGCGGGCGCTGTCCAGGCTTTTCACGGACAGGTCGGACAGGGCGACCAGGTGTCCGCGGCGGGCCAGTTCCAGGGCGTGGACGCCGGGGCCCGAGCCGATGTCGAGAATGCGGCTTCCCGGGCGCAGCCCGGCCAGGACCTGCTGGTGGAGGACCTCCGTCTCCAACCGGTGGTAGGGGCCGGAACGGGTGCGCCGCCACTCCCGCTCGGGGTCCGCGTCGTAGAACGCGGCCACCCGCTCGATGCCGCCGACGATCGTGGGGTCAGCGGGCGTCCGGCCCGCCGGGAAGGCGCCAGAGGTCCCCGTCGCGGTGAAGCCGGTCGCGGGCGGCGAGATGGTCGAGGCGACGCTCAAGGAGGTCGAGGTCGATGTCATGGCCGAGGTCACGCAGCCTCTCGTCGAGTTGGGTGGTGGTCAGGGGGCCGGCGGCCAGCAGGCACGCGGCCATCTGGTCGGCGTCGCGCAGGACCCGCCAGGGCAGGACCAGCGCGGGCAGGTCGGACATGGACCAGGCAGTGAAGTGCGGCGACGGGTCCGCGGTGTCCGAGGCCGCCAAGCACGCCAACTGCGGTTCGTACGGGGCGAGGTGGTCAAGGAAGAAGCGGGCGGTGCGGCCGGAGTCGACGACCTCGTCCACCACGATCAGCGGCTGGTCCTGCGGCGGCGTGCCGGGGGCAAGGAGCCCGTCGGCCGCGGCGAGAAGCTCCAGGCCGTCGGTACGCTCGCCGCGGCGGCGAGCGGCGGCGGCCAGCACCGTCGCGGCGGGCAGGAGATCGGCCAGGGACTGGGCGGTGATCCACCCGCCCTGCAAGATCCCCACCAGCGTCACCGCACCGGGGTGGGCGCGGCGGATCTGCCCGGCCACGTCGGCGGCCATCTGCTGGTACGCGAGCCAGGACACCATGCGGGCCCGGCGGCCGACCGCCGCGGTGAACACCAGGTCGGACGCCGGCACCTCGGTCGGCGTTCGCGGGCTCAGGCGGTCAGGCATCGCGGACTTCCGGGGCGTAGCGGTCCCACAGCAGCGCCATCAGCCGGTCCGAGCCGCCCGCCACCCGCGCGAACGCCTCCTTTCGCGGTTGGTCCGCCGGACCGCCGCCGGCGCCGTGGGCCGGGGCGGGAGTCTTGCGGCGCGCCCACAGGCTCGGTGCGGGCGGCAGCGCCCCGCCCGCAGCGCGCACGGCGGATTCCAGGCCGGCCAGGTGCTCGCCGATGCTGCGGCCGAGCGCGGTGATCTCTTCCGGGTGGTTGAAGGGCGTGCCCACGTCCAGGGTCAGCGGCACCAGGTACACCGCAGCTGGGACGCCGGTCAGGGCCCGGCGCAGTCCGGCGTGGGTGAGACCGGTGAACACGCTGTCGTCCAGGTGCACCACCACCTGCCCGTCCGCCTCCAGGCGCCCGGTGCGCCATGCGGTACCGGAGACCCGGGCCATCTCCTCCTCGTGGACCGAGCCGCGGGCGAGCGCGAGGCGGACCCGGCCTCGCTGACCGGCCGGCAGCATCCCGGCGAACACCGGGCCCGCGGCCATCGCGCCGAACGCCTCGCTGACAAGCAGCACCGGCGCGCCCGGATGCGCTGCGGCCAGCGCTGGCCAGCGGGTCTGTGCGACAGCGGCGATCTGCCACAGCACGTCGCCCTCGCGCACGGCGCGCACCGCGTCCGCCGCGACCTCGGGCCCCTGCAGCGCCCGCGCCAGCTCGCACAGGACCTCCGGGATCCGGGCATCGGCGGTCAACGCGGCGGCCCGCTCCGCCCAGGTGGCCGGATCGCACGGCCCGGCCGAGCAACTGTCCGGCTGCCACCGGTTCCAGGCCGCCTCGGCCAGCAGCGAGCCGAGCCCCTCCAGGACCTCGTCCAGCACCCCGGCCGCCCCGCCGTGGCCGAGGACTGCGGCGCTCCACCGCGCGCTGCACACGTCCTGCACCGCCGATTCAAGGAACGCCAACCACGCCAGCCACGCGTACCACCCGGCCGGTTCCCGCGCCGCGGGCTCCGCCAGCGGGCGGGCGAACGCCGCGTACCGGGGCCACCGTTGCTGGACGGCGGCGAACCGCCGGCCGGGCGCAGGAGCGCGGCCGGGCAGGTACATCTGCGCGTCGGCCGCGTAGTAGCCGAATCCGCGCAGGTACACCCAACCCTCGCGCACCACCCGGTCGTCGAAGAACGCCCGCGCCGCCGCCGAAAGTTGATCCTCCAGCGCGGCCGGAACACGGAAGCCGCCGCCGTCCGCCAGATACTGCGCCGGCGCAGCACTCGGTGGCGGGCTGATCGCGCCGCCGGCCTGGAGCGCCGCCGTCCAGCCGCGCTCCAGTTCCCGGCGCTGCGCGGCCATCTCCTGCGACCAGCCGAACAGCCGGCGCCGCGCCGGCAGCTCGAGGCCCGCCCGGCCGGGCTCGGCGGGCGCGGTGGGGACGGCTGCCCCGGCAGTCATGCCGCCACCGGCCGGGCCAGGGCCTGGGACGCCTCGGCGAAGACGGCGGCGTAGGCGTCGATCGTCTCCTCGGTGTCCTCGCCGGTGACGCTCACGCTGATCCGGCCCGCGTTGTAAGCGCTCTCGCCGTGGAAGGGACCGCACCGCCGCGGCCGCCAGGTGCCGGCCGCGGCGTGCAGCGGGACCGGACACGTGAACAGTGGCATGCCGGACAGCGAGCCGACCGACGGGTAGTGTGCCGGAACCCCAGCGTCCCGCAGCCGCCGCAGGTAGGTGTCGACGGCCACCCCCTGCTTCAGTTCGCCGGGCTGGATCTGCGGCCGGTAGGAGAACCAGCCGCCCATGCCGGCGCCGGGCCGTACCACCGGCGGCCGTACCCCCGCCAGGCCCTGAAGGCCCCGGCTCAGCCGCTCCAGCAGCGCGCGGCGGGCCGCCAGGCGTTCCACCAGGTCCTCGGCGTTGGCCAGGCCCACCACCGCGGCCAGCGGGTGCATCCGCATCTTCAGCCCCAGCCCGGTCTCCCCGAACGCCGCCAGCTCCGGGTCCTCCAGCAGCAGAGCGCGGCCGCGGTAGTGGCCGGCCAGCAGCGCCCGCTCGCGCCACTGCGGGCGCGAGGCGCTGAACAGGCCACCCTCACCGGCGGGCCAGGACTTCCTGTCCTGCATGCTGCCGACGCAGATGTCGCCGAACGTCCCGACCCGCTGCCCGTTCAGCGTCGACAGGTAGGCGTGGCTGATGTCCTCGATCAGGTGCAGACCCCGTTCGCGGCAGATTCGGGTGATCTCCTCCATCGCGGCGGGATGCCCCAGGTAGTGCGTCACCGTCACGCAACGGGTCAGCGGGGTAATCGCCGCCTCCAGCGCCGCCGGGCACAGGTTCCCGGTGTCCGGCTCGACGTCGACCAGCACCGCGTTGAGCCCGGCGTGCAGCGCCGGTGTCAGCGAGGCGTGGAACGTGGTGACCGGCCCGATCACCTCCGAGCCGGGCGGCATGTCCAGCGCGAGGTAGGCCGCGTGCAGCCCGGCGGTGCCCGAGGAGAACGACAGCGGATCCGGCAGGCCCAGAACCTTCTCGATCCGCTGCTCCAGTTCCCCGATCACGCCGGAGCCATCTGCCACCGACAGCGGCCCTCCCGCGCGAATGTAGTCCGCGAGCGCCGCAGCGATCCGTTCGCGCTGCGGACTCGGCTCAAAACGGTGCGGCATGGCGTTCTCCAACTCCCGTGTAACGGCGGCCGGTAGGCGGCCGTACGCGTCGTGACAGGTGGCGGCGACGGCCCGGATGAAGGCCGGCCAAGCCGTCGGCGCGGTCGGCCGGCGGCGGGCTCACAGCACACAGCGCTCGGAGAGACCGCGGCAGAGGGGACCGGAGAGAACGTTGAGAATTTCGCGGGGAGAGCGAGAAAAGCCGAGAATTCGCGCTCCACACAGGAGATCTGACGTAGCGTCCGGGCGTGATGACCCTCCGCGACGCGACGTCTGCGGACGCCGGGTCGGCGTCCGCGCCCTCCTCGAACCGGGCCCTGGCCGCCGCCCTCCGGGCAGCCCGATGGACGCCCCGTGATCTCGTCCGGGCCCTCAACTCCCGCCTGGAAGCCGCGGGCCAGCCCACCTTGCACCTGACCGCTGGCCGGGCCTGGCTCAATGGCACCAGGCCCCGCTCGGCGACCGTGCGCCGGCTCGTGGCCACCGTCCTCACCGAGGCCACCGGCACCCCCTCCACCGCCGCGGACCTCTGGGGAGAGCCCGCTGCGGGCGGCACGACGCCCGAGAAGACCGCCACCGACGACCTCGTCGGCCGCCGCTCGGTCGCTGATGTCCTGGCCACCGCCACCGCGTGGACCGCCACCGACCCGCAAGAGCAGGCCATCCTCCACCCGGCAGGCGACAGCCAACTCCTGAGCGCCGTGTGGGACGCCACCCGGCAAAGCCCGCTGCGCGCCGCTGCACAGGGCACCCAGGAGCAGGTCCTGCCCGCGTTCGTCGACGTCCTCGAAGGCCATCTCGGCCGCCTGCGGCGGCTGGACGACACCGCCGGAGGCGGAGCCCTGTCCCAGCGGTACGTGCGCACCGAACTCGCCGGCGTTCTCGACCTGGTCCGCAGCAGCAGCTACACCACCGACGTCGGCACCCGCCTCCTTGCCACCGCCAGCGGCATGGCCCAGCTCAGCGGGTGGATGGCCTTCGACGCCGACCTCCACGCGGCAGCCCAGCGCTACCAGCTCCTCGCGATCCGCCTCGCCCGAGCCGCCGACGACACCATCACGGTCGCCAACGTCTTAGGCATGCTGGCCTACCAGCACGCCGCGGCCGGCAAGCCCGCCGCCGCCCTGCGCTACGCCGAAGCCGCCGTCGACCACACCGCCCGCAGCAGCCCCATCGTCCGCGCTCGCGCATGGGGCCGCATGGCCACCGCCCACGCCGCCGCCGGTGACATCAGTGCCTTCCGGGACGCCACCGAGCGCTGCCGGGCCCTCCTGGAACACCGCCGGGACGACGACCCTCCCTCCCTGTACTACTTCACCCCCGAACAGGTCTCCGCCGAGGCCGGCCACGCCCTCGTCGAACTCGCCGCCACCAACCCCGCTCACACCAGGCGCCTGCTCGCCGAGGCGACCACACTCCTGTCACCCCTCACCGACCACGGCCCCACCAGCGGCTTCCCCCGCTCCGCCCTCCTGCACGGCATCCACCTTGCGCACGCCCACGTCCTCGCCCGCGACCCCGACGCCACCGCAGCCACCCTCCTGCAACTCGCCGACCGGGTACCCGACGTGCAGTCCATCCGCTGCCGCAACCTCCTGCGCCGGATCCGCCGCTCCGCAGGCGCCCGCATGCGCGCACCGGACGGCGCCCGTGCGCTCACCGCCGTCGACAGGGCACTATCGGCTTCATGACCTTCGTGCCCACCGCCCCCGACGCCCCCGCCGAGATATGCCTGACGCCCTCCGTGACCGCCGCGCCCTACGACCATCCGGACGCCCGCCGCCTGACCCAGGCCCTACGCGCTGAACAGCTCGGCCTGTACGGCTTCGCCGACGATCCGGACACCACCCCCGAGGCGGACTTCGACCCGCCCCGCGGCCTGTTCCTCATCGCCCACCTGGACCAAGAGGCGGTCGGGTGCGGAGGCGTACGCCTCCTCGACGAGCACACCGCGGAGATCAAGCGGATGTATGTCTCCGGCGAAGCCCGCGGCCACGGAATCGGCCGGTACCTTCTCGAACACCTCGAACGGCACGCTGTCAGCCGCGGGGTAACGCGGATCATGCTGGAGACCGGACGGCGCAACACTGCCGCCCTGGCCCTCTACCGCCGCACCGGCTATCTGCCCTGCCCCTCCTACGTCGCCGGACGCGACCACCGAGTCAACCGGGCCATGATCAAGCCCCTCGGCAGCAGCTCACCGTGACTGCTGGAGGACAGCCCCGCCCGGCGCTGGCCTCCCGCCAAGGAGGGTGAAGTACTCCGTCGCGATGATCGACTCTCGCGTCGCTTCGGGAAGCCGCGAGAGGATCCCAGGAAGAGGCCGCTCCCGCGCTGCTTCGCTGCGGTGCGCCAAGATCGCCGCCCACTTCCTATCCAGGCAGTCGCTCACATCGACCGTCGCGTTGACGTGTCCGTCCGGCACGCTGAGCACCTTCTTGCCGACCCGCGTCAACAGCACACCCAGTTCGTCCACCCCCGAATCCGGATGCGTCGCGGCGTACAACGCATCGGGCTGCCACGGAGCCCCGGCCTGCGGGTAGAGGTGTTCCAGGCCCGCGGCGTGGAACGCCAGCAGGGTCGCCTGGTGGGTGCGGAGGTGATCCGGGTGGCCGGTCAGTTGGCCGTAGGCGTCGTGGGTGACGACGATGTGCGGCCGTACGGCGCGGATGTGTTCGACGATCAGTCCCGCCACCTCCTCCAGCGGGGCGTCGCAGAGCCGGGGCCGGCCGGGCGCGGAGTCAGGGATGCGGGCATCGGCGAATCCCAGCATTCGCGGCTTGCCCGCCCCCAGGATGTCCAGGGCGTCGGCGAGTTCACCGGCCCGGTGGCTGTCGGGTGCCCAGGTGGCGGTGACCACGGCGGTCGCGGCGCCTGCGGCGGCGTGCTGCGCGAGGACGCCGCCGACCAGGAGGGACTCGTCGTCCGGATGGCCGAAGACGGCCAGCAGGGACGGCCGGGACGTAGAAGAGGACGGAGGCACGGATAAGACCCTTTCTGTCGAACGCGGTAGCGGAGGGTGGTCGCGCCGGGCTACCAACCGCGGGAGGCGTACGGCTGGACGTGGGCGGGCGGGTGATCGAGCGGGAGGCTGGGGTTCCAGGCGGTCAGGCACTGGGCGCTGGGCACGAACAGCGGCTGCGGCAGCGCGGCAAGGGGCCAGAATCGCCAGGACCCGACGGCTTCCTCCCGCTGCTGCGGCGTGCCGGACCAGGTGGTGACCAGAACGGGCACCGTCACGGGAACGATGTCGCCCACCTGGTCAAGGAGGGTGCCCAGTACCCGCGCACCGCCTGGGTCCGCCAGCAGACCGGCCTCTTCGTAGAGTTCGCGGACTGCCGCCTCGGCGAAGGACTCGCCCGGCTCCACGGACCCGCCTGCCAGCTCCCACGTGCCGCGCCGGTGACGGCCGAGAAGGACACCGTCGGCACCCTGGACGATCACCCCGACCCCGAGCGCGGCGGTCGGCGGCGGCAGCGACCTGCTGCGGGGCCGGCTCGGCACGCGCTCCGGGCGGCGGGCCGCGTACAGCCGGTAGGAGACCGAGTTGTCCGGCTGCGGGGAGTCGATCGCCGTGACCGACTCCAGGATGAAGCCGTGCTCGCCGAGGAGGTCTTCCCACAACTGCGGGCTGAGCACCCACATGTGCACAATGTGGTCCTCGGTCGTGCCGGGCAGCCGCAGCACCTCGGGCCGCGAGGCCACTTCGCTGGAGGGTCCGCGGCCGTCGGAGTTGGTGTGCAGCGCCGAGAAGATCAGCCGGCCGCCGGGCCGGATGCCGTTGGCCAGGGCGGCCAGCAGCTGTCGCGGGTCGGTGAACGGGAGCCCGCTGACGGAGTAGACCAAGTCGTACGGACCGGCGGCGCGCAGGTGGTCCGCCGCGTCGGCGCACTCCAGGCGCAGACCCCGGGTGGCCGGGTAGCGGGCGGCGGCGCGCTCGTGCTGGGTGGGGGAGGAGTCCACGGCGGTGACCTGAGCGCCGAGGGCGGCCATGTAGGCGGCGTGCCGGCCCAGCCCGCTGCCCAGGTCGAGCACGCGCAGCCCCCTCACGTCGCCGAAGACCTCGATGCCGGGGCCGGCGTCGGGGACGTCCCAGTCCCACCCGTCCAACTCGGGCAGCTTGACCGCCCGGGCGAGCTGGTGAGCGCCGTACGTCGTCCAGGCGGCCATGTTCTGTGCGTCGGTGTCCGACATGAAGTGCTCTCCAGCAGCAAGAAGGGATGTTCAGGGACGCAGGGCGTAGCAGCGCAGGACGTCGAGGTCGGCGGTGCGGACGATGGACCAACCGGCCGTGAGCAGCTCGGCGTCCGCCCTCGTGATCCCAAGCCGCTGGAGGGCGGGATCGCTGGTCGTACGGCGGCCAGCAATCTCGGTGACGACCCAGAACGTGCCGCCGGGCGCCAAGAGGCGGCGGACGCGGTCGACGAACGCGGCCTTGTCGTCCATCCACCGGTAGACCAGGCGGCAGGTGACGATGGCGTAGGCCGCATCGGGCAGGGCGGCCAGGTCGCCGGTGGTGATGTCCCAGCACCGCCAGCCCGGCCCCGGGGCAGTACCGGTGTCTTGGGCGGCGGCGAGGGCGAGGGCGCTGGGGGAGCAGTCGATGCCGGTCGTGCGGTATCCGAGCTCGTGATGCAGGTGCCGGGCCAGGGTGCCGTCACCGCTGCCGATGTCGAGAGCGGGACGACTACGCCCAGGACCAAGGTGATCGTTCATAAGCCCCAACTCGGTCTCAGACAACGGTCGGTACCGGCGCCCTTCGGCCCAGAGCGGTTCCCAGTAGGCGGCGCTCGCGGTAGACCCGGTGATGGTCACGCTGCTCCTCCCCAGGCGGTCGGCACGGCCGTGGACCCGATGTGCCGCTCCGCCCAGCGTCGAACCGCCGGGGGCAGGGGTTTCGTCTGCCTGGAGCCACCTACCCCGCGTTCGGATACGCGGGCGGGCACCGGGCCAGTGCGGTCGTCGGCGGGGATCAGGGAAGGGAGCACAGGCTTCTCCTCGGCGATGCTGTCGTCTCGCCGCCACACGGCGGCGGGACGACGGGCGGGCTCAAGTGGTCAGCGGTCCTGGGAAAGTTGAAGGAGCTCGGCGAAGGTTCCGCCGGCGTGGACGAGGTCGTCGTACCGGCCCTGTTCGGTGATCCGGCCGTGCTCCATCACGATGATGTGATCGGCGATCTTGGTGTTCTCCAGGCGGTGGGTGACCACGATGGTGATCCGGCCTGCGGCGATGGCCTTGATCTGCTCGAAGATCTGGTGCTCACCGCGCGGGTCCATCTGGGAAGTCGGCTCGTCCAGGATCAGCAGACCCGGCAGGCGGTACAGGGCCCGGGAACACGCGATGCGCTGCCACTGCCCGCCGGACAGCTCCGAACCCCCGAAGACCTCGCGGGACAGCAGGGTGTCCAAGCCCGCGGGCAGGTCGTCGATGGCTTCGCGCAGGCCCACTGCGTCGATCGCCTCCCAGACGGGGCCGTCGTCGTAGGTGCGGGGCTGACCGAGGGTGACGTTCTCCCGGAGCGGCATCGGCCACTGGGCGAAGATCTGTGGCACCAGCCCGGTCTGCGCCCACACGCTGGCGGGGTCCACCTTGGCCAGGTCGGCACCGTTCCAGGTGACCTTGCCCTTGTCCGCCAGGTAGATGCCGGTGAGCAGGCGGGTGAGCGTGGACTTGCCTGAGCCGTTCGCGCCGACGATCGCGAGGATTTGACCGCGCTCCAGGGTGAGGGAGACACCGTCGACGGCGGGCTTGTCCTTGCCCGGGTACTGGTAGGAGACCTCCTCGAGCCGGATCTGCTCGACCATGTCGCCGGGCCTGTCTGGGCCGCGCTTGGGGGTGCGGGCCGCGGCGTCGTCGAGGAAGGCCTGCATGTCGCTCAGGTAGAGGCTGGTGTGAAAGACCGCAGCGCCGTTGATGACGACCTGGGAGAGCGCGGCGAGCGTGGTCTGCACGGCGATGACGGCCGTGGCCGCGACCGCCAGTTCGATCCGACCTGAGACCGCCAGCCACGCCAGCGCTCCCCAGGTCGCGACGAGGAACACGCCGCCCGCCACGGCGGAGATCAGAGCGATCCGCAGGGTCCGCGGCGCGGCGGCCAGGGTGCGCCGGTCGCACCGGTCGGACAGGGCCCGGTACCAGTAGACGAGGTAGTCGGTCATCGAGTTGGCGCGGACCTCGTCTCCGTACTTCGACGTGGTCGCCCACCAGCGCATCATCCCGCGCACGTTACGGTCGGCGATGTTGGCGTAGTGGATCTCGTAGTCGACCCGGGCGGTCAGGACCGCCCCGACACCGGCCGGCAGCACCGCGAGCAGGAGCAGCGGCAGCATCAGCGGGTTCAGCACCGACAGCACCCCGCCGGCGGTGACCATTCGGATCAGCGCGGACAGGAACCGCTGTGCATCGGCGACCATGACCTGGGTGCGGATCACCCCCATCTCGGCCGCCTCGTGCCGGTCGGAGAACCCCTCCTCCGCGTACGCGGACGCCTCCACCCGGCACACGGCCTCGACCAGGGCGCTGTCCGTCTCCGTCGTCAGCCGCGGGGTGATCCGCCGCTCCGCGTACGTGGCCACCGCCGCCGCGCCGCGGCCCAGCGCGGCAGCGAGCGCAACCACCACCAGTGCCGGGACAGCTCCGTGCAGCCGGTCGCCGGCGGAGCCGTCGCCGAGAACTGGCCTCATGGCGCGGGCGGTGGCGGTCAGCAGCACTGCGGCCGAGATGCCCGTGACCACCTGGCAGCCGAGCAGCAACTGCACGGCCCGCCGGTCGGTCCGCCACGACAGCCGGGCAATCCGGCGCAGAACGGCCGGGATCTGCCCGCACATCCGCCGGAAGGACACCTCGGCGAGCGGATTGACGGAGTACTGCCCGCTATAGGTGATCTCTGCCGGTGGTGGCGGAGGAGGCGCAGTGGCGTGGTGTTCGTTCGTAGCGGCCGAGGTCAACGTGGTCCCCCTTGACGGTCGTCCTGCGTTGTCGTGAGGCTCAACGACCCGGCCGGGATATCGAACACATGTGTTTCGGTCGGTCCTGAAATCCCGAGATAGAGCGGGTGGCGGCGCGTGGACGATGCATGGATCCAGCCCGCGCAACAGGTGTGTGAATGTGGGTGGTTGGCCGAATCGCCGACGATGGTGCTCGCGAGCTGGGGATGGGCGCGTTGGGCCGCACCGGCTCGCACTCGAGTTGTAGAGTGCGAACCTCCCCGTACGCCACGAACCTTCGCTGGAGCTGACTGTGCACGTGCTCGATGCCCGTATCCGAGCGGTCGGTGACCGGGAGCGTTCCCGGACCGAATCGGAGGTGGCCCGTGGCGATCAGTGATGCCGCCATCTCGGACGCCCTGGCCGCGTACCTTGAGCGCTACCCGGATGAGGCCGAGCTGCTGTCCCGGCCCGTGCAGATGCTCTCCAGCGGTGAGGGCTTCGCCTCGCGGCGGAGCTTCCCAATGCACGTGACGGTGGGCGCGTTGCTGGTGCGTGGCGGCTGCGAGATCCTGCTGATCGAGCACCGCGCCTACGGGATCACTTTGCAGCCCGGAGGCCATCTCGAGCCGACCGACACCACGCTGATCGACGCCGCTGTGCGCGAGCTCTCCGAAGAGACCGGCCTCGATGCTGCGGCAGTGTTCCTGGCGGATCCGGTCCCCGCGTATGTGGAGTACGGGCGCGTGCCGGCCCGCCCGGAAAAGGGGGAGCCGGACCACTACCACCTCGACATCGGGTTCGCCTTCACGACGGACCACGCGGACGTGGGCCAGATCCAGGAAGCGGAGGTGACCGGCGCCGCCTGGTATCCACTCAGGGATGCCGAACGGCTCGTCGGCCACCGCATCGCCCGGGCAGTCATCAGGCCGGCCCACGCGGGCTGACCCCGCAGAACCGTACGATTCGGGCCAGCCGCCGCACTGGATCGTGCCGCGCACCGGCCGGGACCCGGCGGGCTCGGTCCGACGCCCTCCGATCACGCCTGGGCTCCGTCGAGTTGAGCGACGACGACGAGCCAGCTCGTGATCGTGACGTCGTCGGGATGAGTCTGGGCATACGCCTCATCCAGGATTGCCATCTGCTGTTCGTAGGAGAAGCCGCGTTCGGGGCGGGCGAAGACCGGGATGGACAGCCAGGCCCTACGCTCGGCCATGGTGGTGTGCTGGGCCGTGACGTCCGTTTCCACCAGCGTCAGCCCGGCTGCAGCCAGATGGCCGGTGACGGCCGTGAGCGGCAGTCGGGCGGCGCTCGCCGGCGCCGGGGGCGTGCCGTAGTCGCGGGCGGCGATCTGCTCGATCAGCGAGCCGAGCGAGGGCTTGGCGGGTCGGGTTTGTGCGTCCGGGTGGGTGACTCCGGCGAATCCGCCGCCGATATTGAACACGAATCGGCCGCCGGGACGCAGAACGCGGCGGACCGCGGTGAACACGGCAGCCACGTCCGTCTTCCAGATGGCCGAGTTGCACACGACGGCGTCGACGCCGTGGGCGGGGGCGTGCTCAGCCAGGTCCTCGGCGGGGGCGGAGACCCAGGACAGGCGTGGATCGTTCAGGGTGCGGCGGCCAATGCGCTGCATGGCCGGAGCGCTGTCGAGGGAGATGACCTGGGCGGCGGGCGGCGCCAGGGCGAGGATGGCTTCAGCTGTCGCCCCGGTGCCGCCGCACAGGTCAACGATCATGTGGCTGTCGGTGAGGCGGGCACGGGCGGCGAGGTCGCGGCTGGAGGCGCTGTACATGGGGAAGGTGCGGGCGAACGTGGCGTAGGCCTCGGCGGTGGTCTCGTCGTCCCAGCCGGTCAGGGCGTCCTGCGTCAACGTGGTGTCCTCGATTCGGTGTTGGTCCCGGGCCGGCCGGTTGGCTGTGGCGTCGGTGGCTTCAGCCGTACTGCGCGCAGGCCGCGCCGGGGGTGCCGGATCAGTCGAAGGACGGCTTGCGGTCCCGGGTCCGCTTGAGTTCGAAGAAGCCGTCCGTCGCGGCCACGGCGAGCAGGCCGTCCCAGAGCCGTCCGGCGGCTTCGCCGCGGGGGGCCGGGGTGACCACGGGGCCGAACAGGGTCGTACCGGCGATCCGCAGGACGGGGGTCCCGACGTCGAGTCCGACCTCGTCGAACGCCTCGTGGTGCGAGTCCTTGATGAGCTGGTCGAACTGGGCGCTGGTGGCCGCCGCGGCCAGCGAAGCTGGCAGACCGGCCTCCGCCAGGGCTTCGGTGATCACGGTGGGATCCTCGCGGCGCCGCTGGTTGTGCAGCCGGGTGCCGATGGCGGTGTACAGCGGGCCCAGCGCAGGGCGGCCGGCGTGCTCGGCGGCGGCGGCGCAGACGCGCACCGACCCCCAGGCCCTTTCCATCAGCTTCCGGTAGTCGTCGCTGAGGCCCTTGCCCTCGCGCTGGTCGAGGTTGAGGTAGGCGAGCGACATGATCCGCCAGTCGGCGCGCACCGGTCGGACCTGCTCGACCTCCAGGAGCCAGCGCGAGGTGATCCAGGCCCAGGGGCACAGCGGATCGAACCAGAGCGGGACCTCGTGGACATCGTCGCTGTGCGGCTCTTCCGTGATCGTCATGATGGGCACCGTCCAATCTCCGTGTGGTCGTGCACGGGTTCGGCGTTCTGTAGGTGGGTTACATGTCGAACAGCCCGCTCTGGACGGGCAGGTTGTGCTTGGCGGTGCGACCAGCGACCTTGACCAGGGCCGCAAGGCCGCCGAGCCGAGGGTCTTCGTCCGCGGCGCTGATGAGCCGGAGGAAGACCTTCGCGGTGACCTCGACGTCGGCCAAGGCCCGGTGCCGGTCCGGCGGCTGCGGGATGCCGAAGTGCGCCAGCAGCGTGTCGAGTTTGTAGTTCGGCAGGTTCGGGATGAGGCGCTTGGCCAGCGGGATCGTGTCGAGGAAGTCGGTACGGGCCAGCGTCGGGCAGTGCTCCGCCTGGTGGTGGATGATGCCGGCCTCGGTGGCCGCGTGCTGGGCCACCAGCAGGTACGGGGTGCCGGCCGTGAGCCGCCGGTCCAGTGCCCCCAGCGCCTCGGCCGGGGCGGGGGCCGCCTCGAGCTGCTCGGCGGTCAAGCCGGTTTGAGCGGTGTCCGCCGGGGTCACCGGGGCGAACGCCGGCGGCCGGATCAGGGACGTACTGCGGCCGGTCTCCCGCCAGACGCCGTCCAGGCAGCGCAGAGCGAGGGCCGCGACCTCGATGGGCTGGGCCGGGTAGCCGGTGGGGGTCGTCGTCTCGAAGTCGATGACCACGAACGTCGTCGCCCGAAAGGCCGGGTCCTCGGTCAAGCGACCCATGTGATCACCGTTCTCGTGGGTTCCGTCACGCTGCTCGCCCCGGCCCGCGCCGAGGCGAGCATGCCCGACTGCCAGCCGTCGTGATGCACCGTCACCGGCCGATGACGTCGGCGACGGCCCGGGCCGCGGCAGGTAGATCCGGCCCATGCCAGTGCTGCTCGCCGGTCCAGGTCTCGCTCAGGGACCGGTACAGGTCCGTCATCACCGGCAGGAAGTCGGGCGGGAGCGAGGCGGGCCGCGGCCACTGGCTGCGGGGCACGCCGTCGGCGATCAGTTTGCTGGTGGGGATCTCGTTCCCGGAGCCCACGTACCAGTCCCGCAGGACCTGCTTGCCACAGTGCACGCCGTCCAGCATCAGGCGGCTCTCGTCCGGTGTGCCGGGGCTGTCGGCGAGCACCAGCTCCTGATCGCTCGACATCAGGTACTCGGCCTTGCCGTCGCAGTGGCTCAGCCCGACCTTGTCCGCGTGCCCGGTCAGCACCGTGTTGATCGTGAGGGTGACCTCGCGCAGGGCCTGGAACTGCTCGTCGTCCAGGCCGGCGAGGTGCTGGGCCTCGGCCGCGGTGAGGAACCGGTTCACGTCGTCCCGGGTCGTTGCGTACTCGATGAGCGGCCGCTTCAGCTTCTCGCCGACCGGGGGGACCGTGTCGAGTCCGACATCGGCCGGGGTCAGGTCGCCGACGGCCAGCCGCCGGTGGACGGAGCTGCCCGGCGGGAGCTCGTTGCGGAAGAGGACCTGGAGGGGGAGCAGGTAGTTGCCGGACGCCGGAGTGAGGGGACGGGCGGTGGGGTCCGGGAGGCGCGCCAGGGTGAACTCGATCCGGTTCGGGGCGATGAACCGGCGGAAGTGCGTCCGTACGCCGGCATCCTCCAGCAAGCGGAAGTTGAAGACGGCCATGCGGCAGATCGCCTCGCCCTTGCCGGGGATCGCATCCGGCATCCGGCCGTAGTGGAAGACGGTGTAGTGGTCGGTGTACTCGAAGACGCCGACGCCTTCCCGTCGCGCGGTCGGCGGTTCGATGACGTGCAAATTCTTGGTCGAGTTCAGGACGGGCATCGTGCTCCTCGGGGTCGACGGCATTGCGCCGTCATCGGGTGGGGTCTGCGAGCCGGGGCGCCGCGGTGCCCGCGGCGGCGGCCGGACCGGAGCCGCCGGGCTGTGTGCTTTCGCGCGGTACCTGCGCCCCGGCGGGCGAGGGGACGTATTCCGCAGCCGCGTTGCCAATGGGGGTCAGGTGGCCGTCGATCACCGTGAGCACCTGCATGCCCGCTGCCCGGGCGGAGTCGATGCCGTCGGGAGCGTCGTCGACCGCGAGGCAGCGCTCCGGCGTGACGCCCAGGCGGCGGGCGGCGGTGAGGAACAGCTCTGGGTCCGGCTTGCCGCGGGTGACGTCCTCGCGTGCGACGACGGCCGCGAACGCGTCCTTCAGACCCAGGGCGTCGAGTCCCGGGGCGACGAGCAGCCGGGTGGCGCCCGACGCCACGGCGCAGGGAAGGCCGGCACGGCGTGCCTGCTGCAGGAGCTCCACGACGCATGGGATCGGCGTGATGGTGTGCACCGTGGCCAGCAGGTGGGTGCGGCTGTGCTGGATGATCTCGCTGTGGGGCAGATCCCGGCCGCCGGGCAGCACTGCCAGGAGGTCGTGGATGGACAGGCCGATGTGCCGGCCGTACCAGTCGGGGTCCAGAGCAACGCCGTACGGCTGAAGGGCTGCGCGCAGCGCGTCCTCGTGCCCGCGCCGGGTGTCGGCCAGGGTGCCATCGAAGTCCAGGACCAGGGCCTGGACCACTTCGTCGATCGCGGGCACACAGGTGCCCGTGCCGCGGTCGCCCGGACAGGCCGAAGGCTGGGCGGCCGTACTCATGCCGCCTCCGCGGTGGTGCGCCGACCACAGCACATGCACGCCGCGTCCGGGCCCTGCCACGGCTCCATCAGGCAGGCCAGGGCGCCGCCGGCGCCCTGGATCCACGCCCGGATCTGCTCGGCCGCCTCGTACTCGTCGACGCTTCGCCGGTCCACGACCCGGTAGCGGGCCGGGTCGGTGGCGGCGAGCCGCTCGAAGAGCGTGCACGCCGCGCGCATGAAGTCGGCCTGCTCGTCGGTGAAGACGCAGCGGTCGCGCCGCTGGGCGCGCTCCACGGCCTTGGAGGCGTCGTCGGTGACGAGGATCGTGAGGTCCGGCAGTGGCCGGTAGGAGGAGGCGAGGTCCAGCAGGTCGGTCGCCGTCTGGAGGGCGGCGTCCGGGTCGTCGGGGTGCAGCAGAAGTGCCTGGCACACCGCGGTGGTGTCCACGCTGCGGCCTTCGATAACGGTCTGCCCGCGGGCCAGATCGGGCAGGACAGTGTCCAGGTCGTGCCGCTTGATGGCCATGAGGAGCAGGGCCTCGGCCATCGGAGTGCCGCCGCGCAGGAACGGGTCCCCGGCGCTGGCGTCGCGCAGCGAGCGAAGCAGGGTCTCCCCGAGCCCGGGGCGCCCGTTGGCCCGTTGGGAGAACTCGTCCAGCATCAACGGCTTGGTCTTCAGGGCCTCGACGGCACGGTTGGTGAGGTAGGTCTTGCCGACGCCGTTGAGGCCCTCGGCGGAGATCAGCGGGCCGCGGCTGCACGGGGGAATCGGTGTGATCGTCATGCTGCGGTATCCGTTCGGGGACGGGGACGGCGGGCCGCCGGACCCAGTTGGCCGGCGGGTGCGGGCTTGCGGGGGTTGGTCAGGCGCGCCATGCGTCGGCCTCCCGGGTGAGGACGGCGGCGTAGCGGTCGAGGACTGCTTCGTCGTCGCGCTCGCTCAGGACGATGGCGAGGGTGCGGTCCAGAATCTGGGCGGCGCCGCGGCACGGGGCCCGATCGCCGCCGGTGAACATGGGCCGGGTGTCGCACGGCACCAGGCGGAAGCTGCCGGTGGAGCTAGGCACTCCGAGCTGGGCGAGGTGCTCGGCGAACGCCCGGGGGTTGGGCAGGCCGATGCGCAAGAGCGGGGAGTAGTGGTTCCACGTCTCGTCCGTCGCCGGCTGGAGCGGCGTGAGGCCGCGGGCGCCGGTCAGGGCGCGCAGCAGGTAGGCGGTCTGGGCGCGGCGGCGCTCCAGCAGGGCCGGGAACCGGAGCAGGTTGGCCTGGGCGAGTGCCGCGATCAGCTCGGGCATACGCCCTGGGAGTCCGAGCTGTTCCTGGGGGCGGCTGCCGGGCGGGGGCGTCAGCCAGTGGCCGCGGAAGGCCCGGACGTGGGCGGCGATGGCTGGATCGCCGGACAGGACGAAGCCGCCTTCGTTGCTCCAGAGGATCTTGCCGTCCTTCGTGCTGAAGCACCCGGCCGCGCCGACCGAGCCGGCCGGGACGCCGGCGCGCGACGTTCCCGCGGCCTGGGCGGCGTCCTCGACGATGGCGAGCTCCCGCTCCGCAGCGAACGCGCGGAGGCTGACGGGCGCGCCCATCCTGCCCCACAGGTGCACCGGGACGATCGCCTTGGTCCGGCCCGTGACCTTGGAGGCGGCGTCGGCGTAGTCGAGGTCGAGGGTGTCGGGGTCGCTGTCGACGAACACCGGCTTCGCGCCGAGCTGGACGACTGGTTGGGCGGTCATGATGACGGTGAGCGCCGGCAGCAGGACCTCGTCGTCGGGCCCGACCCCGGCCGCGGACAACGCAGCGTGCAGGGCCGTCGTACCGGAGGACACCGCGACCGCGTGCCGCTGGGCGAACACCTGGGTGAGGTCGTGCTCGAACCGGGTGGTGAACTCGGCGCCGGTAGCGTCGGGCATGTGGGACAGCGCCGCCAGCACGCTGTCGCCGAGGTCCTCCGCCCGGGGGAGCGGTGGCAGGCCGGTCACCTTGCCTCCCGCGCGAGGAGACGGGGCATGCCGAGCACGAGCGGGCCCATGTTCACGCAGTCCCGGGAGAAGTGGGAGCAGTCCGTGCACGCCGGACGGCCGGCGAACAGAATCCGCGCGTCGGCGCCGACTATGCTGCGCTGCTCCGCCGGGGCGGTGGCGGCGATCCGGCGGTCGGACGGGCAGTCCCACAGCGAGCCGTCGGGCTGGATGAAGAACAACTGCGCCCCGCCGAAGCAGTCCGCGACCCGGCCGCTGTCCTGGGTGGCGATCGAGGCGAGGAACTGCCGCACGTAGTCGGGGTCGGGGAGGGCGAGCCCGCCCGGGTCCGCCTGGAGGCGGCGCAGTTGGTCTTCGACCGCAGGGACGTCGGCGGGGGTGTGGCACCGCTCGGCGAAGAGCTTGTGGTCGGGGGGCAGGGAGATGGGCTGCGGGACGTAGTAGTCGACGCCGACCTCGGAGGCGAGTCGGGCGACGCCGGTGATCTCCTGGGGGCGGTCGCGCATGACCACGGTGTAGATGCCGACCCGCGGGCTCGGCCCGGAGCCCCGCTCGCTCAGCAGGGCGCGGATGCCGTCCAGGACCTCGCGGTGGCCGACCCGGCCGGACCGGGACGGCCGCAGCAGGTCGTTGACGGCTGCGTCCGCGCTGTCGAGGGACACCGAGACCCCGTCGACGCCGAGCTCGACGAGCCGTCGTGCCATGCCGGGCCGGGTGAGCGGCACGCCGTTGGTCGCGACGACGACGTCGCACCCGGCGTCCTTGATCGTCTTGATCAGGCTCAGGGTGGGCAGCCAGTCCAGCGGTTCGCCGCCGGCCAGGATGACCCGTTCGACCGGCGAGTCGGCCAGGGACTGCGCGAACTCCTCCATGACGGTGCGGTCGAGGTCGCGGACAGGGATGTGGGACAGCAAGCCCGGGCCCACGGGGAGCGCTTCCTTGTGGTCGGCCAACTCTCCGAAGTAGCAGTGCGGGCAGCCGAACGAGCAGGGCGAACGCAGCGCCCACAGCAGCGTGATGTCACGAAGCACGGCTGACCTCCCGCTGTGCCACGAGGGCGAGCACGGCGTCCTCGACGGCCTTGCCGGTCTCTTCCGGGCCGTGGCCGGTCACGTCGATCACGGTGAACCGGTTCGGCTCGGCAGCGGCCAGCTCCCGGTACAGGTAGTCGGTCTGCTCGATCACCTCCAGGGCGCTCGCCGGCAGCGTGCGCCCGATCCGGGCGGCGAACCGGGCCACACAGACCTCTAGGTCGCCGGTCAGCAGGAGGGTGGCGTCCGGCATCGACCGCCACCGGCGGGCAGTGGCCAGGATCTGCTCCGCCACCGCCCGGGCGGGCGTTGGCAGGTGCTCGTCGTGCAGGATCGCCCCCTGACACACGGCCACGCTGTCCACCCCGCGGTCCTCGAGGACCACGTCGACGCCGGCCAGCATCTCGGGGGTGAGGCGCTCGAACTCGCGGAACTTCAGCGCCAGCAGCGCGAGCGTCTCCACGACCGGATGCCCGGTCCGCAGACAGACGTCCCCGCCCGCGGCGAGGGCGGCGATCACCTGGCCGGGCAGGGTGTCGCCGGCCTGGTCGGTCAGCTCGTCCAGCCGAAGGCACCGCGAGCCGAGCGAGGCGGCCACCGCGCGGACGGCCGTGGTCTTGCCGACCCCATTGATGCCCTCAACGCTCACCCACAGCGGCCGATCGGGAGCCTCCCAATCGCGGCGGGGCCTGGGAACCCTGGTGGTGGTCATGCCGGCCTCCGGCACACGAACAGCAGCCCAGGCGCCCAGCCGGTAGCCACCGCCGGAGCGCCCGGTCGGGGTCGGTACTGCTCGCTCAGTTCAGTGCTCATGCTGTCCCTCCCACGGGAAAACGATCCAGGTGTCGTTCAGCGATGCGATGTGGTCGATGGCGCGGTCGGGGTCGGCCTCCTGCGTCCAGTTGGCCCGATTCACGGTGAGGACCGCGGTGCGCACCCGGGCGGGGCCCAGGGCGCGGAGCAGGTCGGCCGTGTGGGCGAGGGTCGCGCCGCTGCCGGCGATGTCGTCGACGAGCAGCACGTCCAAGTCCGTCAGGTCGCCGAGCGAGGCGGGGTTGCGGACGATCGGCAGCAGGGTCTTGGCGGCGTTAATGCCGTCTACGGTGGTGCGGGTGACCTCGACCGTTCGTACGTCGCGGATCCCGAGACGGTGGGAGAGCCACACGGCCGGGATCATGCCGCCGCGCACGATGCCCACCACGGCCTGCGGTATCCCGCCGACCGTCACCAGTTCGGCGAGGGCCTGCGTGGCGGCGCCGATGTCGTCCCACGTCAGGTACAGGGGGGCGGGCCGGTCAGCGTTGGGCGCGGGCGGCGGCGGGGACGTGGCCATCTGCTGCACCTCCTTCTTGGTTTGCTTGCTTGCCGGTCGGGAATCAGGCCGCGTTCCACTGGGCGGCGGCGAGGGTGACGAACTGCTGGTTGAGCACTGGGTCACTCCGGAACTGGCCGCCGGCGTGCACCGTGGTGGTGCGGGCGGCCTCCATCCGCACGCCGCGCATGCTCATGCACAGGTGCACACCGCGGACGGCGACGGCGACGTCTTCGCGTCCGATCACGCCGGCCAGGTGCTCGGCGAACTGCTGGGTGAAGCGTTCTTGAACCTGGAGTCGGCCGGCGTAGTGCTGGGCGATCCGCCCGAACTTCGACAGACCCACCACCTCCCCGTTAGGCACGTATCCGGCGGTGACCTGAAGGTTCATGGGCAGCATGTGGTGTTCACAGAGCGACCACACGCTCATGCCGCCCACGATGACCAGCTGATCGCTCAGCTGGGACTCGGTGAAACAGGTGGCCGTCGCGGCATCGTCCGGGGACAGGAACGCGCGCCACCAGGCCGCGACACGGTCCGGGGTGCCGGCCAGGCCCTCGCGAGCGGGGTCCTCGCCCAACGCGACCAGGAGCTGGGCGATCAGGTCGGCGACCCGGCAAGTGTCGATGGCCGCGCCACAGGGGCCGGCAACGGGGACGGGGCTCAGGTCCGGCTCGGAGCTGGCGACAGATGTCGTCATGGGCTTCTCTCGCTTCCAGGGCTGGGGAACGGAGCAGGCGGGCGGGAGCTCAGCGGCCTCGGGCGTCAGCGAAAGCGATCACGTGGAGCCGGGTGGTGAAGCGCCAGTGCCGGGCCGCGACCGCGTCCGCGAGGACCCGAGTGGTTGCGGTGATCTCCTCAGCGGTGGTGCCTTCCGGCATCACCCACACCGGTGCGAGCCGGTGCGCATCGGCGAGCTCGGCGATCCGGTCGAGGTCGGCCACCGTGGAAGCGACGAACTTGAACGCCGCCCGCTCGGAGGCCGCGAACGCCTCCAGCGCGGCGGGTACGAGGCTCTTGGCCTCTTTCACGCCGAAACTGGCGAGCTTGGGCGAGACGTTGAACCGAACCCCTTCGACTATCAGCTCAGGGAGAGGAGCGATGGTCCCGTTCGTCTCGAACTCGACCCGCTTTCCGGCGGCCAGCAGCTTCCGGACGAGAGGCACCAGGCGCGGCTGCTGGATCAGCGGTTCACCACCGGTGATCACGACCAGCTCCACCGGCGAGGACGTGCCCCAGGACACCAGGTCCGCCACAGACCGCCTCGTCGACTCCTTGCGCGGGTCGAACTGGGACCAGTCCCAGGTGTACTTCGTGTCGCACTTCGCGCAGGTCAGGTTGCACCGGGAGAGGCGGATGAACAGGGCAGGGTGCCCACAGCTCGGCCCTTCGCCCTGGAAGGTCGGCACCTCGACGCCGAAGCACTCCGCAACGATCAGCCATAACTCGGCATCGTCCGTCGTCGGTCCGTTGACGATCGACTCGAGTGTGGTCACTGCCCCTCCACATCGAAGCGTGCCCAACTACTGCCGGTCTCGCGGACGAGGACCGCGACCAGGCGGCCGGGAACCTTCTCCAGGAGGTTCTGGATGAACCAGCCAGCCAGGAACTGGGCCAGGCGCTCCGAGGTCGGCTCGAAGGGGAGGATCTCGTGCAGGTTGCGGTGGTCCAGTTCGGTGTCCAGGAACTTTTTGAACGGGGCGAGAGCGCCGAAATCGGTGACGAACCCTGGCTCTTCCAGATGCGGAGCCGTCAGGATGACCTCCACCTCGTAGCTGTGGCCGTGCTGGCGGGAGCACTTGTGCTCGGGCGCCAGCCCGGGGAGGCGGTGGCCAGCCTCGAATCCGAACTTCTTGCCGATGGTGAAGGCCCCGGACGGCAGCGGAACGGAGTTGAGATCCATGAGCTTCCTTCGGGAGTAGGGAACGAGGCGGCTCAGGCCGCCGGAGCAGTACACACAGAGGTCGGCCATCGTGCCTGAGCCCTGGTGGGCCGTACGCTCGCACCATGCACCAGTTCGCCGAGGTGATCGTGTGTCGCTCAACTGTGCGTGCAGCAATAGGAGTTGGTGGTCATCCTGCGGCGACGAGCGAAGGGCGGCCGCTGACGTACGCCGATTACGACACAACGCCCGCCAGCTAGCACCATTGAGCACTCGCCGGGCAGGATGAGGCGATGGTGAGGGGCACTCACTCACGATCTTGCCGAACTCCCAGAGGGGAAAGGCGCCTTGGACAGCGAGGAGCGCGGCACGTTCGCCGCTGAACTCACGCATTGGCGAACCGTTCGGAGTCTGTCTAAGAGGGCTTTGGCGGCGCGACTCAACGTTGACCCCTCGTACGTCAGCCATCTCGAGGCCGGCCGCGAGCATGGCAGCGCCCACCTCGCTCGCCGCGCTGATGCGGAACTCGATGCCGGCGGTGCCTTGTGGAGTGCTTGGCAGCGGACCGACACCACTTGGCCCAAGGCTGAGCAGTCCGAGCCCCCTTCCCACACAGCTCTGCTGGTGCTGGAAGACGATGCGGCCCTGGACTTCGACGGCAGCACCTTCCACCTGCGGATGCGCCGGCTTCTGCGTAACGTCGGTGCTGATCCCGTCACGCGCTACCTCGTCCGCATTAACGTTGACCGCTACCCCTCCGAACCGGAGCGCTCCAACGCCCTTTACCGGCGCCACCCTCTGACCTGGGAGGAACTTGGTCTGGAAGCCCACTGCGGTGAAGATCCCATGGGCTGGACCGTCAAACACGACCGTGACGCGTTCAAGGAGGTGTGGCTTCAGTTCCAGAGCGCCACCAGCCGCTTCCCTCTCTACCCGGGCCAGGAAGCGGAGATCACTTACTCCTACAGCGTCAGCGCCGACAAATGGGGTCCCTGGTTTCAGCGGGCTGTCCGGTTGCCGACCCGGCGCCTTTCCGTGGAACTCGCCTTTCCGACCCTGACCGAGCCGACCGTCTGGGGGACGGAGACCTCCATGAGTACGGACTTTGCGCCTTTGCGTACGCCTCCTCGGCAGAGTGCGAGGGGTGACCGGACGGTCTTCGCCTGGACCACGATGGACCCACCCCTGCACGCCCGCTTCCGCTTGGAATGGCGCCTCAAGGATCCCGACACGAAAGAGAACACCCCTGTGAGCACCCTCTCCGCGAGCCAGGCCATGGCGAACGCCGGCATCGTCCAGGAAGGCGCCCCTGTCCTCTCCAGCCCGGCCCGTCCGTTCGACCTGCCGGCCGAAGCCGCTGAGGCCCAGCGCATCGTCGGTGAACTCTTCCGTGCCACCGAACGGGTCCGGGAACTGCACACGTTCGGTAAGGGCATGGGCATCGCCGCCCCTCAGCTCGACATCGACCGCTCTGCAGCCGTGGTCGTCCCTCCGGACCCGGAAGCCGAGCCAATCGTGCTGCTGAACGCCACTATTGAGGAGACGTCCGCGGACCAGGACGAGCAGTTCGAAGGATGCTTGAGTTTTTTCGACGTCCGTGGTCGCGTTCCCCGCCCCCTCAGCATCGTCGTCGCGCACTGCGACCTCGACGGCAACACGCGGCTGTCCCGCTTCACGCAAGGGATGGCCCGCCTCGTCGCCCACGAGCTCGACCACCTCGACGGCGTTCTCTACCGCGAGCGCATGCGCCCGGGTGTCCGACCGATCCCGGTCGAGGAATACCGGGGAACTGGGACCCAGTGGCAGTACGGCTGAACCGGGCCCAGCTGAGTAGGTGACACCGGTGGGCCATTTCATTTCTTCTCAACCCCCTCTGTCTGCGCTTTGGCGTGAATGACCGAGTTCGACACGGTTTCCAGAGGTGCCCCAGGCTGCTACTGGCTTGGTGCCGCCGTGCGCGCCGATGAACTGTGCCCAGCTCGGGAACCCGGCCCGAGCGCGACGCGGCGTACCAGGTCGACCTGTCAGCCGAAATGACGGCGCTGCGGGGCGGTGGCCATTGCGGTGGGCATCAGACCGGACCGTCCTGCACGGCGGCCACGATCTCGTGGAGGTGCCGGGGCTGGCTGGTGCTAGGGATGGGGGCGACGTTAGAGCTCCGGGAGAGGAGCCAGTGCAGCGGGGCGGCGGCCCCGTGGACTCGGGCCAGGAGGCCACCGTCCAGCGGCCGGCAGGCCACGTATGGCATGCCCAGGTCGCGGCACATCTCCACGGCGTCGTCGTTGCGGTCGGTGGTGTTCAGCACGTTCTGCACCGCGGCGACGGGCCGGTACTTGAGCACGTACCGGATGTCCTCGGGCATGACCTTCGACAGGCCGATGTGCCCGATCTTCCCCTCGTCCTGGAGGGCTTGCATGACGGCGATCTGGTCGTCGCGCGAGACCTCGGGGTCGATGCGGTGCAGGTAGCACAGCTCCAGCCGTTCCACCTTCAGGCGGCGGAGGCTCGCTTCGACGCAAGCCCGCAGGTAGAAGGGGTTGCCGAGCGGCTTCCACTGACCAGCGGCGGGGCGGACCATGCCGACCTTCGTCGCGATCAGCACGTGCTCGGGGTAGGGGTACAGCGCTTCGCGGATGAGGTGTTCGACGGTGTGGGGGCCGTAGGCGTCGGCGGTGTCGATGTGGCTGATGCCGTGGGTGTGGACGGCCTGTCGAAGCACGCTGAGCGCGGTGTCGCGGTCGTCCGGGTCGCCCCACGTGCCGGGGCCGGTCAGGTGCATGGTGCCGAAGCCGAGGCGGGAGACGGTCTTCCCGGCGATGGTGATGCTGCCGCCGGGACTCATACGAGCTCCTCCTTCAGGCAGCGCTGAACGGCGATGTCTACGGCGTGGGCCTGGCTGTCGGGGTCGCTGGTCACCCGCTGGTGGGGGATGACGTCGTTGGCCAGGAGGCGGTGCACGCGGTCGTCGACGAGGCGCCGGAAGTGAACGTCGTAGTCGTGGCTGGTGTCGACGGGCACGCTCTCGTCGAGCACGGTCGCGAACAGCAGGTCGTACTTGGGGAGCTGCGTGGAGGCGAGGGTCAGCAGGCGATCACGTTCGCGCCGGGTCGGGGTCTCGGCCCGGAACGCCATGGCGGCCTCGAAGTAGGCAATGGCTTCGTGGGCGGCGTGGTCGATGAGGACGACATCAGCGCCCTGAGCGGCGGCGTTGGTCTCGTCGAGGATGCCCTGGGCGATGATCCGCTCGGTGGACTGGGCGGTGTGGTGCTGCATCGCGGGCAGGCCCGCCGCGGCGATGCGCTTGCCGGGCTGCCCGGCGCGCGTCACCGTGACGCCGTGGCCGCGCAGCTCCTTCTCTATGCGATTCAGGAGCGTCGTCTTGCCCGTTGAGTGGGTGCCGAGCACAGCGATCCGATGGGGCTGGGAGGAGGAAGTCACCACAGGGTGGGGTCCGTTTCTGGTTCGGGGGAGGTAGGCAGGCCGGGCGGCACGGCCGCGGTGCCCAACTGGTCCCAGGCGTCACAGCGGGAGAGGGGTGGGGACTGCTGCCTGCCCGATGGCCGCAGAGCCAGTGTCGTGCGGCGACCGGGCAGGGGGTCTAGGCGGCGGATGTGGCCAGCTCCTTGAGTAGTTCGAGCAAGCCAACGACGCGGAACGACTGGAGGCGGCGAACGAGCTGCGAGGCCAGGAACGTTCCGATGTTCGGGTGGCCGTAGGGCAGCGGTGCTTCGGGCTGCGCGACGACCTTCACACCGCCTCGTCCGTCACGCCCGTACAGCGTGCCGTCAACGCCGTAAAGGGGCGCGCTCCTGGCCAGGAACACCATGGGGTCGTTCTCCAGGTGCTTGCAGAGCCTCGCGGCGGCACGGGCGTGCCTGCGGCACACGGGCGGCTGGTTCGTGAGGATGCTCGGCTGGGATGGATCGTAGTCCCGGGGGCCGGCGAGGAAGATGAACCCGAGCGGCGTGCGGGCGGGCCGGGTGCAGACCTGGCAGAGCATCGTCTGCATGCACACCATCTGTCGGTGGGGGTGTATCAGCTTCCACTGCGGCTCACCGGTGATCCGGCCCTGGGCATCAACGGGGTTCCAGCCGCACCGAGCCCACAGGGCGCCGCGCGGGTCGCGGTCCCGCGGGTCCTCGTCCGCGTAGCAGAGCCGCAGGCCCGTCGGGTGCCGGGTGATGATGAGGTTGTCCGGGGCTGCGTCCTCCCCTGTCCTCTGTGTGATGTAGGGGACCAGGGAGAGGTTCTTGTCTGTCGGCTCGATGGCTCGTGGGTTGTACGAGAGTCTGAGGGATGGGAAGGTCACGGCTCCTCCGTACGACCCTCGGACTCCTGGTCGGCGACGAAGAACCAGACGTCTTTGCCGGCATCCGTTTTCGAGACCGACGATTCGTCGACCAGGGCACGCACGAGAGCCAGTCCGCGGCCGCTCTCATCAAGCGGCCGTGCGTTCCGCCGCTCCAAGGGACTCGGATCGCTGTCACGCACCACTGCGGTGACGCCGCCGGGAACGCGCTGCACGAGAATGTCCGCCTGGCGGCGCCCGCTGTCATCAGGAGCGGTGTGCTCCAGCACGTTCGTCAGCAGCTCGTTGACGGCGAAGAGGACGCGGTCGACCGTGTCCTCCCCGGCGCGCCACCACCGAAGGTGTCCCCGCACGATGGACCGCACGGTCGCAAGGTCCTCGGCCACCACATCGAACGTCGCTTCGTACTGGCGGCGGCTTCCTCTGGACATCGCGCGAGCCGGTCCGCCCGCCTGGGGGGTCTCGAGAAGCGCGCTCATCGATGCTCCGTCCGTTGTGCCGGAATCCCCTTCATCAGGGGACGGTTGCGGTGTGTACTGGGACCGAACCGATCAGCAACCATTCAGGCAGAGCGCGGCGCGGGCGTGCAGAGCCTGATGCCGAAAGCCAGAAAGTTCGGCATGACAGCGACGGGACCGGAGATGCCGCAGCCAGAGAAACAGCTGAAGCCAGAAGAATCACCGCAGGACTGGTTCGGCTCTGAACTGCGCCACCGCCGCAAGGAACACGGCCTGTCGGCAAGGGCGCTGGGGCGGTTAGCCCAGGTCAGCGACGACATGATCCTGATGATCGAGAAGGCCAAGTACCCCTCCCTGCAGCGCGAAGTGGCGCAACAGTTCGACAAAGTCCTCGACACCGGGGGCGTCTTCGACCGCGCGTGGCCTATGGCCTTTGGTAAAGGGGATGCCGAAAAGAAACGCGCTGATGCCGATAAACGCTCCTCGGGCCGTGCGGAGGGAGCGATTCAGGTGCACGCAGGCCGCATCCTGGGCAGAGACGATGTACCTCCTCGCCCTGGGAGCCATGAGCCCGTGTACCGACGGCGATTCCTCCAAGGCGGCCTCGCCGCCCTTGCCCCCATAGACCTCATGCAGGCGTTCGCCCCGCCAGGCCTGACGCTGCCCGACTCCATTGGCATGCGCACCATCGGAGAGGTGCAGGAAGTCGCCACAGTCATCAGCGGGCTCGACAACAAGCTCGGCGGCGGCGGCCTGGTCAGCGAAGTCGCCAGCCCGGCCATGCAGTGGGCTGCCGGGCTCCTCCAGGTGCAATGCCCGGAGCATCTGCGCGCAGAACTCTTCGCCGCGGTCTCTCGACTCGGGATCGTCGTCGGAGCCTCAGCCTTTGACGCCTACCGGCACGCTTACGCCACCCAGACCTTTACCTTCGCCGCCGATTGCGCAGAAGAAGCAGGAGACTGGCACCTGCGCGCGAAGACCTACAGTCTCCTCGCCCGGCAAGCCGTCTGGAAGGGCGAAGCGGACGACGGACTCACCTACGCAGAGAAGGGCCTGGTGCGCTCCGACCGGATCACGGCCACCGAACGGGCCATGCTGCACACGGCGCGGGCCAGGGCGTTCGGAAAGATGGGGAATGTCCGAGACTGCATGGCGGCCGTCGGCCAGTCCGACGAGGCATTCGAACAGGCACGCCCTCAGGAAGACCCGGCGTGGATGGCCTACTACGACGAGGCGCAGCACAATGGCGATACCGCGCACGCTCTATTTGATCTCGTCGTTGGCGAAGGCCAGGACCCCGGCCGGGCTGCGCGCCGCTTCGCGACCGCCGTGCGGGGACATGGCGACGCCTGGAAGCGGTCCCGGGCGATCTCGCGAACCAAGCTCGCTGCGCTCATCATGGCGACGGGAGATCCTCGGCAAGCCGCCGCGATCGGCCACGAGGCTCTTGATGAAGCTGGCCAGCTCACATCTCGACGTGCCGCCGATGACCTTCGTCAGCTAGGGGCGTTTGCTGCCAAGCACCCCACCATTCCGGAAGCGGCAGGGTTGCGGGAGCGCATCGCCGCTACGGTCTCAGCATGACGACGTCGGCAGTAGCACGTGCCCGGCACGTACTCGAACAGGCTTGTGCCGGTGCGGGGTTGGCTGCCGATCGTGCGGAGCCGGTACGGCTGGCAGAGAACCAGATCTGGCGGCTTCCTGGGCAGCAGGTGATAGTGCGCGTCGCCCGGGAGGGACAGGCCTCCGCTGCGCGACGGGAGGTACGTGTAGCGCGCTGGCTCGCCGAGAACAACGTGCCGGCCGTGCGCCTGGTCGACGTTCCCCAGCCGGTCGAAGTGGACAGCTGCCCGGTGACCTTCTGGGAAGAACTCCCGCCCCACGAGCACGGCACGACCACCGATGTCGCGCAGCTGCTGCTGCAACTCCATACGCTGCCTGCCCCCGACTTCGATCTCGGGCACCTCAGACCGTTCGTCCGGATCAGCGAGCGGCTGGAGGCAGCAGCGACATTGGACCGGGCGGACGTCTCATGGCTGCACGGGCTCCACCAGGAACTCGAGGCCGCCTGGGCGGACCGGCCAGCCGGCCGACGTGACTGCGCCGTTCATGGCGATGCCTGGCCCGGCAACCTGGTCCGGCTCATCGGTGGCGGCCGACGGATCATGGACCTTGAGCGATTCTCCCTGGGGCCGCCGGAATGGGATCTCGTCTCAACGGCCGTTCGCGCGAAGACGACTGGCGCCGTCACTGCAACGGAGTACGACACGTTCTGCGAGACCTACGGGTACGACGTCACCGAGTGGGACGGGTACGGGATCCTCGCAGGGGCTCGGGAACTTCGCATGGTGACGTACGCAGCCCAGCACGCAGCGAGCCACCCCGGATGGGCCGAGCAGGCTCAGCACCGGGTCGACTGCCTGCGTGGCCGCAGAGGCCCTCGCCCTTGGAACTGGAAGGGAATCCTGTAGGTGGACCGGCTAGCCGCGGGCCCAGACGTCCTGTTCTGCTACGGCACACTTCGCTTCGGTACCGTCCTTGAAGCCCTGCTGGGGCGGATACCCGCCCGAGTCCCGGCGTCCCTGTCCGGTTGGCGCGCTGCTGCGCTCGAGGGCCGGGTCTACCCCGGCCTCGTCTCGGCGCCCGACGTCGCGGCGGACGGCATGGTGCTGACCGACCTCAGAAGCAGAGAGTGGAAGATCCTCGACGCATTCGAGGATGACCGGTACGAGCTGCAGGCACTGACCCTCTCCTCCGGGACCCGCGGGTGGGCGTACGTATGGCCACACGGTGAGGTCCGGCCGGAGAACTGGGACGCAGTCGAGTTCGAGGCCCTACACCTGCCGGAGTACGCAGCCAGGTGTGCACGCATCGCTCCGGCCCTCGCTGCGGGCAGGCCTAAGCCTGAGTAGCGACAGCGGCGCCCCGCCGGCGCCGCCAATCTGCCGCCCTTCATCTCTGGGGGATGAAAATCACGCGGTCTTCCAGGCTCGCAGCTTCTCAGCGATCCCATAGCTGTCGAGCTGGAAGGCGCGAACGTCGTGAATCAGATCGCGCCAGAGCTCGAACTTCTGGTCCACGCGCTCCCCGGAGGCTTCCAGGTAAGCGATGGCCACGCCGTACGCGAAGACCTCGTTACGAGCGGGCAGGGGCCGGAGGAGCACGATCTCCTCAAGGAAGGTCGCAGCTCGCCAGAAGGCATCTGGGTCCGCCTGATCTAGACGCGGAGTGTTCGCACGGTGTCGCTGTGCCATCCCCACGAGAATGGACAGGTCATTCACGGTGAGGTCACGCCGCAGGATGTCTTCCTGGCGCTCGAGAAACCACCGGTAGTCGACGAAGAGCTCAGGCACAGGTCAGGCCGCCTGCGGGGTGCTGTGGGCGGCCGGCGGAAGCCCGCCGAACTCGGCGTCGAAAGCCTCCATGATGCCGGGCTCTGCGATCACGCGACGGAAGGCAGCAGTTGCCGTATCCAGCGCCCGCTCCTGCTCCTTCTCATCAGCAACCTTGGCGAGGTAGGCCTTGACCGTGAGTCCTGCAGCGGCGGCCAGAGACTGCAAGGTGTCCCTGGTGTGCGTGTCGATCTTGACGCTCGTATCTGCCATGACCCCGAGTATGCCGTACAGCATACTCGGCTGACTACTCTCCGGTGGAGGTCGAGGACAGCGAGCTGATCGTCCCGGTACCGCTGCCGAGGGACGTCGCGGAGACCGCGCCGACGCACTCCGTGCCCGACCTCGTCGCCGCTCCCGAACGGCACGCGGGGGATGCTGACCTGCGTCTTTTTCGTCCGATCGTGCGGGATGCATTCCGCAGCGAGCACTGACCTTACGAATCTGTCCCTTCCCTACTGGGTAGTAGAGCCCTCTCGTAGTACGGCATGAGGGCACAGCGTTGTCCGTCACCCATTGCGATGGCGATCCGCTGCATTCTGGCACTCTTCAAGTCCCCGGCGATCATGATCCGCCGGTCCTGGGCGTCCGCCGGACAGTAGCCATCGGTGTCGCTGTATAGCCCCGCAAGGCCAGCAGGTTTCGAGCCAGCGTTCATGAGTACGACGTCGGCGGCGAAGGTGTGGACTCTTCCGTCGGCCCGCTGGGCTGCTACTCGAACACCTCCTGGAATCGGCACGACCGTCGCATGTGTCGTCTCTTCGAGATGGACGCGCGGATCGTCGGCCACCTCTTCCGTCTTGTACCGATCGCTCTCTGGGTGGAGGACGTGGAGGGACACGTCGGCTTCCGGGTGAGCACGCAGCCACGTGCCGAGCGGCCGGTCTGCACCCACGACCACGATGCGACCGCACTCCTGCAGCGCCTTGGGCATGGTGCGCCAGAGAGGTGCCAGAGGGGAAAGACCAGGGGCGTCGACCCAGTCGACGTCCGCAATTCCCATCGTCGATACGCCGGTCGCAACCACGACAGCGGCGGCTCGGAGATCACGTCCGTCTGCTAGCAGGACCTGCGCTTCTTGTTCATCGGCGCCGACCGAAACCGCCCGTCCGAGAACAACCGTGCAGGCCCCGGTCGCTTCGAGCCGTTCCATATCGGCAGTGAGTGCCTCGGCCAGCTGCGGGCCGTTCGTCCAGCCGCCGGCCAGGTTGTCCAACGCGCCGATCGCGTAAAGCTTGGAGCCGATTCGTTCGGCTTCCACGAGGGTGGTGCGCATCCCGAGACTGGCCGCGGTCAGGGCGGCCGAGACTCCCGCGGGTCCGCCGCCAACGATGAGCAGGTCGGTCTGGCTGGGAGCGTTCATGCCGCCCCTCCTTCCAGGGGGCCGCCTTTGCCCGACAGCAGCGATTCGGTTGTCAGCAGGTTCCGTCGGTTGATGTTTCGGCCTGCGAGCAGCAGGGCGGCTTCGTGGTATTCGGGTCCGCCGGTCGAAGCGCAGGCGTCGGTGACGATCCAGGGGCGGACGCCGGAGTGGTACGCGGCGAGCGCGGTGTCGTAGACGCAGGCGTCGGTGTCGATGCCAGCAAGCACGATGTCGGTCCAGTTGGCCTTCCTGACCAGGGCGCTGAACTCCTGAGTGAAGGCGCTGGAGCCGGGCTTGTCGATGACGGCGGCCGCGGCCTTTGCGAACGGGTCTAGCTCGTCCACGATGTGCTGCTCCTCCGGGCTCCGAAGCCCGGTCCAGCCTGTGATCTGTTCGTAGGGGGAATCCGGCGGATTGAAGAAGCGGGTGAGGACCAGCGGCTGACC
Source organism: Streptomyces sp. P17 (assembly GCF_032436805.1). NCBI lineage: Bacteria > Bacillati > Actinomycetota > Actinomycetes > Kitasatosporales > Streptomycetaceae > Streptomyces > Streptomyces sp. P17. The sequence goes on from NZ_JAVRBF010000009.1 coordinate 102,311, forward strand.
GAGTGCGACCCACGCCTTGACCAGGCGTACGACGAAGGGGACGACTCCTCGACTGTGCTCGTTGATGAAGCCGGCCTGCACGTCGACGACCACGAGCACGGGCCTACGGGAGTTCACTGGGCCTCCTGAATTCGAAGATCAGATGTCGTTGTCACGCAGGACTTCTTGCGCGGTACGAAGCCGGTCCGGCAGCTGGCTGGTGGTGAGAACAGCCTCCCGCATGAGCTGATGCTGAGCCGTCTCTTGCGGGCGGGCGGCGGTCAGCCGGGTGAGGGCACCTCGTAGGAACCGCCACCCGAACTCCTTGGGCATGACCGGGTCGCGCCCCTCCTCGATCTCGTCGAGGACGTATGAGCTCAAGCACCACAGGGTCTGGACGTCCAGTTCCAGGGCGACGATCGCGTCCATGGACAGGGCTCGCTCTGGGGAGAGCGGGTGGTAGGCGACCCCCGACCAGCCGGCGAAGCCGAGGGCGATGGCCTGGCTGCTGAAGCCCACGACATCAGAGTGCTCGAAGCCTTCGGAGAACAGGGCCCGCTCGACGTCGTCGCCCAAGCGCACCGTTTCCTCGGGCCGCTGGCGGTCGACCAGAACGGACGGGGTGGTCAGGAGCTGCATCGCCGTTTCCAGATTCGGCCCCTGCCACGGCGAATCCTCCAACAGGTAGGCCGACAGGACGTAGGTCGGTGGCTTCAACTCCTCGCACTGCTTGGTCACTTCCGCCAGGAGGGTGCGGATGCGTTTGTCGGCCCATTCCAGGTCTTCGAGGTAAGAGCGATACCGCCAGACCGCCAGGTCGCCCAAGGACTCCACAGTCCGGTTCTGAACCAGATGGAAGATCGCCACACCGCAGTCGTAGAGGTGCAGTTGGGACGTGGTCTCGGCGTCAGGGTGAAGAGCCGGGGTCGCACGGTGGCTGAGTCGCGCTGGGCCGTGCTCGCAGGGAATGCCACTGATCAGGGAGACGGCGTCGCCGATGTACACCGGCAGGAACTTGTGGCTGACCACGGTCGCCGGCCCAAGGGCGGGTGCCGAACCAGTATCTCCGGCCGAGCCGGCGTTCAGCGACGCGTGAAAGACCTCCAGCACCTCCGGCGGACACGCCGCCTTGAAGCGATCCAGGATCTCGGCCGTCTCCGGCACAACCTCCGTGGCACTTCCATACTTCCGCCACCGGGAGACCGTCTTCGGATCCACGCCAAGCTTCCTCGCGTACTCGCGGATTGACAGACGATGGGCGTCACCCAAGAGAGCCGCTTCCCGGCCCGTCCACTGCACCACGGCTGTCATTTGACACTCCCTCTGCCAGCGCAGACTGCAGATTACGGCCTCGCGCCCACACGGCGCCCACACCGAGCCCACACGGCGACCTCTCGGCCAACCGCCCTGATCTAGATGCTGATTAAGACATTCCGCATGGCCTGGATCACCGCGAGGAAAGGGGCGACGTGACGACCTCCCTCTGCTGTCGTACACATCGCGAGACAGCACCTGGCACTTGCCCGAAGACACGCGATGCTGATGGATCGCGCCACCGCTTTCACCCAGACACGACGTACGTGCCGGGCCCCTGGACGCGGATTCCGCACGGCGCTCGCGGCTCACGGTGTGACGGCGTAGTCCAGTACGTACGACGCGGAGTCCATGACCGTCTCCTCGACTTCGACCGCCCGTCCTGCTGCGTCGTAGAGGGTGCGGTACGCGGCGAGTACGGAGCGGGTCGGCGGGATGGCCAGCTGTGCGGCCTCTTCGGTGGTCGGCATCCGGCTGCAGACTTCCTCGTGACCATCCACCGGCGTGTGTCCGGCCGCGGACAGCACGGCGTGGATACTCTCGTGCGCGCTCTCGGCATGTACGAGCGGCGATCCCTTGACCAGGTCGGCCGGAACGTAGCTACGGACGAGTTTCACCGGCCGGCCAGCCGACAGGTAGCGGCCGGTGCGAAGAAACGATCTGTCGCCCTCTTCGAGGCCCAGCACTCCTGCAATGCCTGCCGGCACGCTCGCCTCAAGTGTGAAAAACAGAGTGTCGGTGTCCAGGACCTGTGTGTCGTCGGACGCCAGGACGGTCGGATGGTCCGGCCGCGACCTGCCGGAGAGCTCTCGGGATGCAACACGCCTGAGCGGCTTTTGGCTGCGTACGTAGTTGCCGGAGCCTTTCCGGCTGTCGAGCATGCCGTTCGCCTTCAGGACCTCGAGGCCCTTGCGGAGCGTCACGATCGAGACGTCGAGCTCTTTGGCGAGGTCCGGTTCGGCCGGGAGCCGCTTGCCGGCGGGGTAGTGCCCTTCCTCGATCAACCGAGCGATCTTGTTCGCGACGGTCAGGTACTTGGGCAGGCCGCCCGGCGCCTCTGTCATCTGTCTCCCCTGGCTTCTTCTTGGCGACCTGATCGTACGGGGGCCGCTGCCCGCAGCCCCGGGCGTCCCCGCCCGTCGTAGACAGTTTAGCTAGCCCAAAAGGAAAGCAAACTAGCTTGCCTCTTGATCTATATAGCTTGATTTGATTCACTGTGGCTGTCGACGACGGACTGCCCCGCCGACGACGAACTGGCTCTCCCTAGTCCTCACGTCCATGCCGGACCCCGTCCGACGCCGGACGTGACGGCCAGGGACCGGCCAGAGGCCCACTACCTCCTCGGTTCCACGCACCACCGGGACCCAGGAGGGACTGGTCACCGGAGGCGCCTCGACGTGAAGCAGCTCCGGACCCGGCCGAGCCCGTACAACAACTCAAGAGCGTGATCCACCGCAGAACACCGGCATGACTTAGGCCGAGGTGAGTGGAGACCAGCCGGCCGAGAAAGGGCGAAAGCCCACGACGTATCGCGCAACCGGCTTCAGAGAAGGTGCGGCAGACATTCGCTGCGAAGACCGCCTGGGACTGATCTCCTCGGGCGCGAGCGGTCCGCATCCACTGAGATCAACGCGCGCTGGAAACGCGCAACTACCCGGTTACCAGTAACCGCGGCCGCCGACGCCCGTCACCGCGACGAGCGCCGACGGCCGCGGCCACTCGTGACACAGACAGACCGCCAGACCCACCCAGGCAGAAAACGGCGACGGCCCCGGGAGGCACCCCGGGGCCGCTGTCGGTCGTACATCCATCGCGAGAGAGGACCACGACCATGACCCCCATCATGGCATCCCTGCAGATCACCGCCGCACAGGCCGACGACCAGCCGCACGACCCGATCATCGAAGAGGCACTGCGCCGCGTGCAGACCGGCAAGAGCGGAGGGAGCCGGTGACGAGCGCGACCTGCTCCGGAACCGGAACTATGGCTTACGACAGCACCGCCGACCCGGACCAGCTCGCCGAGATCTACCTGCGAGAGCAGGACGGCATGCTGGTCGGCCACTTGATCCCCAGCCAGGCCACCTTGAGCGAACTGCGGGAACGCGTCGGCGAGTTCCTCAAGTCGGCAGGCATCGACTCCGACGTCGCCGACATCGCCGTGCTCGCTGTCTCCGAGCTCGTCGGCAACGCCGTCCGTGCCTGCGGCGAAGGTGTCCCGGTCATCGCGGACGCCCACGTAGGCAAGGAAGGCGTCGTCGTCGGCATCACCGACCCCGAGCCTTCACGGCTGCCGTCGCCGTCCGCCGTCCCCCTGGACAACGCGGAAGCCGACTCCGGCCGGGGCCTGGCCATGCTCGAAATCCTCAGTGTGACCATCACCGTCGAGCCCACGCCCTTCAGCAAGCGGGTCCTCTGCACTATCCCCCTCCCCTAGTCCTGTCCGCTTCTGCGAGGGGCGGGAGGGAGCAGGTCAACCGCAGCCAACGGTCGGGATCACTGATCCCGCCCCTCCTCACCAGTGTGGAAGGCCCAATCCGGGCTTCCCGCAACCAACTTCACTCACAACGAGAGGCATCTCCCTTGAACGACTTCCGGCACGAGGCCGCGTGCAGGGAAGAGGACCCTGAGCTCTTCTTCCCCATCGGCAACATGGGCCCGGCACTCCTGCAGATCGAAGAGGCCAAGGCCGTCTGCAACGGCCGCTGCCCCGTGAGGGAAGAGTGCTTGCAGTGGGCGCTCAACAGCGGGCAGGACTACGGCGTCTGGGGTGGGCTGAGCGAGGACGAGCGCCGCGCCATGAAGCGCCGTGCCGCCCGCAACCGTGCCCGGCTGACCACGGCCTGACGACGTCTCCCCTTCTTCTCAGCTCAACCAGCCCAGGAGGAACACCCGGATGAAGCTCCCCGCCGGCCTCGCTCGCATGATGTCGCCCCTGCGCCACATCGACGCGAAGCCCGACGACCTGGTGCTCGAAGCCCACCATCTGCTCACCGTGCACCTCCCGAAGCACCAGGGGTTCTGGGAGGCAGAGAACGCGCTGGCCAGCCGGGCCACCGCCATGATCCTGCTCGCCGGCTACCTGCGGGAGCACCGCGACGGATAGGCGTACTGCCTGTCCAATAGCTCGTCCGCGCCGCCAACGGCGCAAACACAAAAGAAAGAGGCCCCGTGCCGGGGGCCTCTTCTTGTTCTTGTACGCGACCGCTGCGAAGGAGCGAATCGCATGCTCAACCGTATCAGCGGAGGCGCCCAGTGAGTAGCGCCGCCGCCTCTCCCGACATGAGCAAGTCGACGCCCGAGACCTACCCCCCGCGCGGTTCCCTCGCGCCGCTGATCGCCACGCTCATCGCGCTCGCAGCGGCGGTGCTCGCCCTGTTCGACCTCTTCGCAAACGGTCTTGGAGAAACCTTCACGCACCTGGCCGTCGGTCTGGCCGTCTTCGGCGCCGTCCGGATGTGCGTCGGCTTCGCCCTCGATCCCTACCGACCTCCCCTGTCCGACGATGTCCCGGAGACCAGCACATGAGTACCACCGTCGAGACCCGCGAGCCGGAGGTCGTCGAGCAGCCGTCCCACACCGCCGCCTCGGCCCCGACAGCACAGGAGATGCCCGAGCACGACGCACCAGAGAAGGCCGCTGCCGCGCCGGCGGAGCAGCCGGTGCAGAAGTACGCCAAGTGGGAGATCGCCCTCGCGTTCTTCGGCATCCTCGTTGGCACTGGCGTCGCCACCATCGGCCTCTACTCCAGCTTCGGAGCCCTCTACAACAAGGCCGCGCAGCCGGCCTCCGCGGGCGGCTGGGAGTGGACGGACCCGTGGATCCTCCCGGTTGGCATCGACTCGTCGATCCTCGCCTTCGGCATCGTCAACCTGCTGCTGATCCGCGTGCGTCGGCAGCTGTGGTGGGTCAAGTGGGTGCCGCGCGCCGGCACCATCGTCACGATCTACCTCAACTGGGAGGCGGCCAACACCGTCCCGGCCCAGATCGGGCACGCGGCCCTGGCCGCGCTGTGGGTCGTGTTCTCCGAGATCGCCGCCCACCTGTACGCCGCGCACATCGGTGAGGCCGACGGTGTGCGACGCATGGGAAAGATCCGCCTCTCGCGCTGGCTGGTCAACCCGATCACAAGCTTCCGGATCTGGAAGCTCATGCGGCGCGACGAGGTCACCGACTTCGAACAGGCCCGCGCGCACCACCAGGAGTGGATGGTCTACTCGCAGCGGCTCGCCTCGAAGTACCAGACACGACGGTGGCGCCGGCAGGCCACTCAGGAGGAGCTCGCTCCCTTTCAGCTGGCCAAGGTAGGACTTTCAGTCGATGAGGCCCTGGCCGTGCCGCTCATGGAGGAAGTGCGCGAGCAGCAGCGTTTGGGCGCGGCGGCCTTTCAGCGGGCCGAGGCGGAGATTCAGAAGGTCGAGGCTGACGTTCAGACGCTCCACGCGAAGATTCAGGCGGAGGTCCGCCGGATTCAGGTGGAGGGTGAACTGAAGATCGCGAAGGCGGCCGCCGAGCGTGACGCCCGCGCCGAGATTCAGAAGGCCGAGGCTGCATTTCAACTGGCTGAGGCCGAGCGTCAGGCTGAGCTCGAACTCGTTCAGGAGCGTGCCCGAGCCCGTGCGGCAGAGCTGGTCCAGGAGGCCGAGCGGCGCCAGGCCATGGCGCAGATCGAGACGGAGAAGTCCCAGGCTGCGTGGGCTTTGGAGCACCAGCGGCTGCGGAACGCGGCCCGTGAGGAAGAGCGACGGGCCGAGGTTGAAAACCAGCGGCGCGCAGCGCAGGAGGCGGCCGACCTCAAGGAGGCGACCGCCGAGCAGGAGCGCCGGGCGGCCGAGCATGAAAAGGCCCGCCTGAAAGCCGAAGAGGAGGCCGCTGAAAGCGCCGCGCGGGCAGCTGAACGCCAAGCGGAGAAGCTGAACGCAGACCTGGAGGCCCAGCGCGCCCGTGAGGAGATCGCCGCTTCGGAACTCCGTACCGCGAAGGCGTCCGAGGAAGCGGCTGAACGGAAGGCCCGGGCCGCTGAATACGAGGCCCGAGCGTCTGAAGCCCTCTCCCACGCCAAGCTGTCGGTGCCTGAATGGCAGGCCTTGCGGGTCGCGTCGATGATCCGCGCCCGTGGCGAGGATGAGGTCAAGGTCGAGGTGGTGAAGACCGAGCTCGACGTGTCCACCGGCACGGCCCAGGACCGGATCCAGCGGGCACGGAAGATCCTCGGCGACCCCCAGGCCAGGGAGCTCCTGCCCGCTCTCGCGTAAGTGGAATGGGCCAGTTCTCCGTGCGGCAGCCCTTGGTCCGAGCCGTCGGAGCTACCCCGGGCCGGGCGGCTCTGACCGGCCGGCCCGGCCTTGCCCGTAGTCCTCTCCCAAGGCCCCGGCCAGCGCGTTCCGCGCCGCTGCCGACCTCCTCGAGCACACCGAAAACAACCCCTGAGCCCTGCTACGGAAAGTAGCGGCGAGGCGAGGAGAGGCGAGGCGCAGTGAGCGGGAAATCCCCGTCCACCCCCCTCAGAAGGCCCCTGAACGGGGGTTTTCCGGGGGCGCGCCTGCCTCCTCGCTTCTCCTCGCCTCTCCTCTCCGCTACTGAAAGTGAGGATTTTCGTCGTGGCGGACACTGAGACCGCAGAGCGTGAAACCGTCTCCACCACCCCCGACAACGTGGACACCGAGCGCGGCGAATACGTCGTCCACACCGCCCAGGACGAGGCTGCTGAACCGACCGCAGAGCCCCGCTCTGTGCGCCGTGGACGCCCTCGCGCGGTGCCGCTGATCATCCACGGCGTGAACGTAACCGGAATCGGGGTGGGCGCCCTGTACACGGCGGTCGGCATGCCCGGGCTTGCTGCTGCAGGCCTTGCCGGCGCCGCCGTCGGTGCCGCGTGTCTGGTTGGTCGCCGGCGCAGGACGGCGTCCGCGGCACGTCGGAGTGCCGGCGGGTCGAACCGGTCGGCGGGCGCCGGTACCCGGCGCCATGGCGGCCGAGGTCACCGTGGCGGCCTGGGCGGGGGCCGCAGTCTGACCGGCCGCGGTGGCCGCGGTAACCGGGCCGGTGCAGGAGGCGGCACCTCCTCCGGCGGCCGCCCGTCCTCCGGCAGCGGGGGAGGGGCCGGACGGCGCCGGAAGGACAGAAAGCCGTCCGCGCCTGGAGGCACCGGGTCCTCCACCCGAGGCCCGGGCCGCGGCACTTCCGGCTCCGGCTCCCGAGGGGGCTCGGGCGGCGCGTCCGGCGGTGCAGGCTCCGGTGCCTCGAAGGGCCCGGCGGGGTCTCGGTCGGGCAGGGCGTGGCAGACTCTCCGCGGCTGGGCGAACAAGGCCCGTCGGCGGGGTGCTGGAGGCGGCACCCCGGGCTCAGGGTCCGGCAATTCCGGCTCCGGAGCTCCCGGCGGTGGCAATGCCGGCACTCCGACGCCGACGACGCCTGGGCGCGGCCGCCGACTGTTGCAGCGCCTGCGCGGTGCCGCCACGCGGCTGCGCCAGCGAATCGCTCGCACCGGGCAGGGCAACGGCACTCCCGCCAATCAGGCCGGCGGTCGGCTCTACCTGCTGCGCCGACGACTTGCCCGCAGGATCGCCCACTGGGCCCGGTGCGCCGGCGCCGGCACCCTCGCCGCCCTCGGAGGCCTGGCCACGCTGCCGGTCGGGTTCCTCTGGGGAGTGCTGCGGCTGCTGACCAATCACCGCGATCCGCTGGGCGGGTTCGCCTTCCCGGTCCGGATCGCCGGACGCATCTGGCGCTTCTTCTTCCGCCGCTCCCGCGCCCGTCACGACAACGACGCCCAGGCGGACGCCCTGAACCTGAACGTGAACGACCCCCGAAAGGACTCCGATCCCGTGACCGGAACTTCCATCGCCCCCGGCTCCACCGCGCTCGACGGCCAGAACAGCAAGTTCGCCCTGTCGATGAAGGCGGCCGCCGACGGCTACCTCGGCTTCAAGCCGACCAGCATGATGCACGTCGCCGCCGAGTACGCCGGCCTGCCCAACGGCATCCGTGCCGTGGCGGCAACCGTCCAGAGCACGGCCGTCACCGGTGATCAGACGCTGCCCCTGTCCAAGCGGGTCGTCCACAAGCTCCTGGAGGCCTACGAGGAGGCGCTGCTCGCCGCCAAGACCGCGGACGACATGGTCACCCAGTTCCAGACGCTCCACCGCTTCGACATCCAGCGGATCCTGAACCCCCGTACGAACGAGTGGATGTGGAACGTCACCCCGACGGGCGGCGAAGGAGCGGAGACCGCCATGTTCCAGCCCGGCCGGATCGAGGCCGGCTGCGTGCTCACGGCTGTCCTGTACCGCTCCTACCAGCCGGTGCACATGATGCAGCGGGGCAGCGAGATCGAGGGCATGGGCTACGGCCTGAAGTCCCTCGCCGACGCAGTCGACGCCCTGTGGAAGCGCACCAACGCCTTCTACCCGGTCGACGACCGGGTCACCGACGACATCGGTCGCGTCACGACCCGCCTGAAGACGGCGGCCCAGCACGCGGAGATGGCCGGAAAGCTGTTCCTGGAGGACCACAGCCGGGAGATCAGCCACAACACCCACCCGCGCAAGGGCCCGGCGGCCGAAGGCATGTGGAACGCCCCGCGCTGAGCAGCCTGCGCACCTCGCACCGGTGGAGGCGCCCCCAGGCCCTGGTGGCGCCTCCACCGCGTGCTCGTCATCTACTCGCCCCCGACCCCGCCCTGCCCCGTGCGGAACTGGATGGAGAACTTCATGTCGATGCGTCACTGGGACTGGTCCGCGCCCAGCGGCGGACACCCCGCATTGCTTGGCTACGCCACCGAGACCGCGGCGTCGATGGTCATGCTCGCTCCGCTCACCGGCCTGCCCTGGTACGCCTCCGCCATCAGCCTGTCCAGCGCCGCCCTCGCCGGTATCGCCTACGACGCACGCCAGGGAACGACCAGCAGCACCCTCATTACCCGCGCTGCCTCATGGTTCACCGCGACGACGTGGACCTCCTGGGCGCTGGCGTCCGCACCGCTCGGCACGACCGGATGGGCCGTCGGCGCCGGCCTGGGCGCGATCGGCCTCGCGCTGAACGCCGGCGCGAGCCGCAGCGAACCCACCCGCAAGGAGCGCAAGGCACTCCTGAAGCTGCGCCGTGAATCGGTCGGCATCCTGCGTGCGTGGGAGGACCGCCTCGCCCGGGTCGCCCGGATCGAGGGCTGCGAGGGCGTTGACATCAACTGGTGGCCCGCCAAGGTCGGCTACACCGTGGAGATCAATCTGCCTGCCGGCGGCACCACGGCCGACGACCTCAACGGGTACGGGCCGAAGTTCGCCGCCGACATGCGCCTGCCCGACGGCTGCGGCGTCGACATCTACCCCGGCGCCAACCGTGGGACGATCCTCGTCGAGGTCACCCTCGAGGACGTCATGTCCAAGGACATCCCGTACCCGGAGGACTTCAGCGAGCTCACCATCACCGAGCGGTTCCCCATCGGGCTTCACCGCAACGGCCAGTACGCCCTCGGCGCGCTGTGCAACGACTGCGGCGTCCTCATCGGGGAGACCGACGCCGGCAAGACGAACCAGCTGCGTGTCGTCACCGCCCAGCTCGCCCGCATGCCCGACGCGCTGATCTGGGCGATCGATACCACCGGCGGCGGCGTCGCCCTGCCGTGGCTCACGCCCTTCGCCACCGAGGGCACCGCGGTCGCGCCCATCATCGACTGGATCGCCAACAACGACGACGAAGCCCGGCTGATGACCAACCTGGCCATCGAGGGCATCGCCGCCCGGAAGGCCGGCTACCAGCGGCTGATGCGGGAGAAGAAGACCGACAACAAGCTCCCCGTCAGCCACGAGATCCCCGCTGTCATCATCCTCGTCGACGAGACCGCCTCCCTCCCGCACGACGTCAAGGAGAACCTCGACCGCATCGTCAACGAAGGCCGCGCGATGCGTGTCCGCGTCCTGATCTGCGGCCTGCGAGCCACGCAGGACGTCATCACCGCCGCCATGAAGCTCCAGGCCAAGTGGCGCGTGGGCATGACCGTCAGCGACCCGGAGGAACTGGCCTACCTCTTCCCCGGCTACATCAAGATCGACCCCAAGGACGCCCCGGTCGCCGGGTCGGGCTGGAACATGCACACGCGCCTCGGCCCGAGGAAGCCGTCGCCGTTCAAGGGCTGGCACATCTACGACGAAATCACCGACAAGGTGTGCGCCGCGACCGCAGGCCGACGTCCGACGCTCGACGCGATCACCCTGGACGTCCCCGCCGGCGTGGCCTACCCGGGCCGCTGGGCACGCACGCTCCCTGTTCTGTACAAGGGGCAGCAGCTCACCGAGGCGGCACAGCGGGTTATCGACGAGGCCGGAGAGATCATCGAGGCGGCCGCTCTGCTCGCCGACCTTCCCGAGCCGGCCACCGCGAGCGCCCCCGCCGCGGGCAACGCTGCTGCGGGGACGCCGTCGGGTTACGAGGCGTTCGGCGGCGGGACCGCCGAGCTGTTCGCCGCCGTCGAGGCGAACATCAACGGCTCGGCCGCCGGAGCGACGCCGGCCGCCGCTCCGGTACAGCCGGTGCCGGCCGCGGCCGCCGCCACGATCGTTCCGCCTCCCGCGCCCCGCATCGACCCCCGGGAACTGGGCTGGGAACTCCTCGTAGCCGCCGGCTCCGACGGCTACGAGCCCAAGCAGCTGCACGCCGTGCTGTCCGAGATGATGGACAAGATGCTCGGCGACGGAGCGAGCGTTCCCGCCCCCCGGACCGTCGGCGGATGGCTGAAGAAGTGGGCCGAAGAGGGCAAGGCTCTCGCGGACACGAGCGGGCAGTACACCCGCTACTTCGCCCGTACGACCCCCGGCACCCCGCAGCCCGCGGGGGAGAACGCAGCCGAGGAGGACTCTCTCGAACTGCCCGACGGGGTCGACGGAGTGCTCGTTCTCACCGCGGCCGAGCTCGTGGTGTCCACTCAGTTCGGCTCAACGTCCATGCTCCAGCGCAAGCTGCGGACCACCATGGTCGAATCCGGCGCGCTGATGGAGGTCCTGCACAAGCTCGGCGTTGTCGGCCCGAGCGAGGGCACCCTGGCCCGCAAGGTGCTGGTGGCGCCCGCAGACTGGCCGGAGACGCTCAGTAGGCTCTCCGACGAACTCGGAGTTCAGCAGGGCGACTTGGAGTCCATGGGGCTGGCCGTGGCCGCCTCGGGAGCGGCAGGGGAGTGATGCGAAGGTGGAGACACCGGAGGAAGAGATCGCCCGACTGGAGGGCGAACGGCACACCTACAGCCTGACGTTCGCCAATACCTCGGAGACCGATCTGGTGACCCGGGCCCACCTCCAGCACGAGATGGACCGGCGCACGAATCGCATCGTGGAACTGCAGCAACACAAGCCCCTCGGGTTCCTTGCCCGATGGGGCCTGCGCGCTGCCGCACTCCTCGGCGCGTGGGGCGCCCTCGAGGTCGGACCGTGGTGGGCGAAGGCCCTCCTGGGCCTGCTCGCCGCGTCCTTCGCCTTCCTCAGCCTCGGATAGCCCAACGGTCGTCTCCGCGGCGACCGCCCCTCCCGACCCGTCCGGCCACTTCGGCCGGGCGGGTCTTTCGTATGCCCGCACCCCCTGCAAGGAGCCCCGTGGAGATCCACCCCCTGCCCCCCGACCAGCAGCAGCCGACTGTCGCCGAGGCACAGCCACGGGCCCACAGCGACCTCGACGCGCTGCCGTACGAAGAACTGGAGCGCATCCTGCGGGTGTTCACCGACCCCCAGGGGCCGCATCCGGCTTCCCGCATGCCTGCGCCGTACCCGCAGCTGACGCCGGAGGTCCAGCGTCTGCTGTCCGACCAGCTGTACCTGGACCGTGTCCGCGACCTGACGCTTCTGGAGGAACAGCGCCTCCAGCAGCAGCGGGGCCAGCTCGCCCCGGCACCGCAGTACCTCGAACTGCCCGCCTTCATCGCGCCGACGCAGAAGGCTCCGTCACCGCACGTTCCGGCGTTCGTGTGGAAGTACAGCGCGATCGCCCTGTCGACGGGCGGCGGGATCGCTCTCGCCGGGTACGGCGTCGGCGCAGCCGCCCCCGGCCTGGCCGTCGTCGACGACATCCTCACCGCAGCCGGCCAGTTCGTCATGTGGCTCGCCGTCCTGGCCGTCGCCCTGGGACTGGTCGTTTTCGGGCGCGGCAGCAGCAAGAGCACCGGCGGATCGGTGGTCAACATCCGCAAGGCGGTCTTCAAGCGGAACCGCTTCAAGGGCTGAGGCCCCGGGTGACCTGCCTCGCACCCGGACCCGCCCTGCGGGGCCTCGGGGGCGGGACAGGCCATCCGGGCCTGAACCACCACCTCCTCAATCGATGGGACAACATCCGTGCCGACCCAGGAGATCGAACTGCAGAAGAACCCGGCGTCCGGGGCCCGCGAAAACCGCCGCGCAGCGTTACGCCAGTGGTGGAGCGCAGCATGGTCCAACGGTGGCGCCCTGCACCGCCGGTGGGAGGACCTGCGTGCCGCACCGGCAGCGGGCTGGCACGGAATGGCCAATTGGATCAAGACCGTCCTGGCCGTGACCGCGGCCGCGGTCGTCGTCTTGCTGGTGTCCAGGGCCGGGACGGCCGCGTTCACCGCGGCGCGGCAGCTGCTCGACGCCGTGCCGGCCGTCGACGGGCCCGGCCACGTCGTCACCGCCGTCCGCGCCACCCTCACCGAGCCGGTCCACGCCTACCTGGCCGCGCACAGCGAGGCCACGCCTTTGACTGAACCGGTCGCCTACGCGCTGTGGCAGGCAACCGGGCTGACCGCGCTCGCCGGAGGATTCCTCACCCGCAACAACGCACTGCGCCTGACGTGGGTCGTATGGGGGGCCCTCACCGTCGCGGCGATCTGGTCGGCGACCCCGGACAGCTCACGTCCGGTCGCGGCCGGCGCCGCCGTGCTGGCCTGGTGCCTGGCCTCCACCCTCGCTCTCCGCGGACTCCACCGGGGCCGCACCTCCGCGCCCCACGGCACCGGCACCCTCACCGTCTACCAGCCCCACATCACGGTGCACCTGCCGCCGGCCACGTCCTCCTCTGAAGCCCGCAGCCACCCCAACACCTGAGCGCGTGCGCCGCCCGCTGCCGGCGGCCAGCACGCGGGGCCGGCCCCAACGGGCCGGTCCCGCACCGCGAAATCTGTCCACAGCCCCTTCGCCGTAGCGTCGTGCAGGAGACCCCATGCGTACCCGACCCACCACACCACGCCGCCCTTTACGCATCCGGCGCCCCAGGCTGTCCGCCCGGCGCGCTCGCGCAGCGAGGGACCGCGCCACGCGTCTGGACCAGCGATTGGACGCCACCATCACCAGCCTCGAAGGCCAGCTGAGCCGCTGCGACGGGAAAGCGAACCTCCTTCTCGCCTTCAACGGCGCCGTCCTCCTCATCGGCGGAACGCCGGCCGGCGGGAAGGGGCGCCTGGTCCTCGCCCTCCAGGCGCTGAGCGCCTGCGGGCTGTTGGCCGCGATCAGCTGCGTGCTGCTGGCTGTCTGGGCACGCACGCGCCCCTCCAGCCGCACGGCATGGCCCTTCTGGGCCCTGCTGCACCCCGGCCAGATCCGCGACAGCCTCGCCGAGGACCTGCGCGCCGAGGACGTCGGTTCCCTCTCTCGGCTGCTGCGCACGAAGTACCAGCGCATCAACGCCTCGATCGCCCTCACCCTCGCCGGCCTGGCCTTCGCTCTCACCGCCAGCTGGACCAAAGCCCTTCTGTGACCGCCGCGGCCGACGCGGCGGACACATCCAACCCAAGGACCCTCATGTGCCTCATCTGCCGCGCCCTCGGGGCGCTAGCCGCGTCAGCCTTCGTCCTGCGCACCGTCCAACTCGTGCTGTTCGCGGCCGCTGTGGCGCTCGTGATCGCGCCCGCCCGGGCGACCTTGCTCACCGTCGAGGACACCTTCGGCGCCGCCGGTCTCGGTGTTGCCCTGCTGGCCGCGTCCGCGGCCATCGTCGGCCTTGCGTGGAACGGGACGCCCTCACGGCGCCTGATCACTGCAGGAATCGTGACGATCATCGTCACGGCCCTCGTCCTGTACGGCTTCTCGCACGCTCGGTCTGCCGCGGCGCAGGCCGTATCCCACGTGACCTCCAGCCCGGAGGCCTACGCGCCCCTCCTCTCGCACTGACCGGTGTCTGTCTCGCCCCAGCGGCTCCGCGGGACGGGGCGGAGAACGGCCAGCACGGAAAGGAGCACCATGACGAACTCGCCCGACGGACAGCCGCCGGCGATCCCGCCGGTCTGCTACTGGGTTGAGGAGGAGGGCGGTGCGCGCTGGCTCGTTCCGGGCTGCATGTCCCGCATGCACGACCCTGACGTCGAGCGCTGCGACTGTCCGACGCTCGCCGAGGAACTGTCCGCCGCTCGGCGGGCGAGGGACACAGCGCGGCGCGAGTACCGCGGGCTGCGGTGGTGGACGGACAGCATCCTTGCTGCGGTCCACGCGCACCCCGACGGCATCAAGATCATGAAGGACGCGGCCGAGCGGGCGGTCCAGACTGACCAGCATCCAACGGTTTGACTCTTAAGGCTTGCGAACCTTAACTACGGTATGTAGAGTCTTAAGAGACGACCCGGACTTGCGTTCCAGCGCCACACCGCACCTTCCCCGCGCTGGGCGCTCGCGCGAACCCGACAACCTCAACCCATTGGGAGACCATCCGTGTTCGGAGGTTTCAGCCCCGTCACCCTGTTCCTGGCCGCGTCCACCATCGCGGCCGCTGTCGCCGCCATCCGAATCGCGGTGAAGCGATGACCCCCGACCTCGCGTCCTTCCCCGCTGGAACACTCATCTGCGGTGTTGGAGCGGCCGGGTCCGGGAAGTCCACGCTCTTCTCGGCGATGCCGGACAGTTCGGTCGTCTGCCTCGACGAACTGAGACTGCTTCTGGCTGACGACGCCGGCAACCAGCGCGTGACACCGCAGGCCGTCCGGATGCAGAACCTCATCCTGCGTACACGGATGGAACTCGGCCTGACCACGGGCGTCGACTCCACCAACGTGGAGGAACGTGTGCGGGCCTCCGTGCTCAAGCCTGCCCTGTCCCACGGTCGGCGTGCGGTAGCAGTCGTCTTCCTCACGCCCCTGGAGACATGCCTCGCGCGAAATGCGCTGCGCCCTGCGAACACGCGCGTGCCCGACGACCGCGTTATCTGGCAGCACCGCCAGACCCCACGATCAGCCGCGCGTCTGCGCCGGGAAGGGTTCGCCGACGTCTACTTCGTCGGCGCTGCGGACACTACACCCGGAAGGAGGGGCTGATGCGACGGCGAGTCGGCATAGTTCTGCTGCCGGAGGTCGCCGGAGAGCCTGCCTACCCGGAGTTCGCGGAGGTACGTGAGCAGGCACGGCGCAGCAGCCGTGGGCCTATCGGCATGGACACCGTCGGCCGCATGGAGGAGGTCGCCGCCCGCCGGGGCGGCGACTGGTGCACGGCCGTCTTGGGCCGTAGCTTCCCCGGTCTCCGGCACGTCTCCACCGTAGACGGTTGGATGCTGATCATCGCGGACACGCGAGGCCTGGAGCCAGCCCTACCGCCCCGGATCGTCGAGGAGCGCCAGGCGGCGGAAGAGCTGCGCGTCGGGCGCGAGCGGGCGGCCGTCGTCGAACTGAGCATGGCCAAGGAGGCATGGCGGCAGCTCGCTGTGAAGGCCCCGGTTCCGCTCACCGTCCGTGAAAACACCCGCCACACCGGACCCCGCGGGTCTTTGCGGCACGTCGCGGCCGCTGTTGACCTCGTCTCCGGCCGCAGTCGGATGCACAAGGCGGGCATGGGGTTGTGTGAGACGCCGGAGCGGGCCAACCCCCTTCAGCTGGGCGGCGCCGTCGACCTCCCGCCCACCTGCACCCGCTGCCGGGAGTTCGTCGCCAAGGTGCGCACCCTCGATGCGCCCGCCCCGCCCACGGCAGCCGAAGCGGCGCTGCTCAAGCTCATCGATTCCGGCGTCGTGCTCACCCTTCGGCCGGCGCGGGGCCAGCCGACCATCCGCGACACCAGCCAGCGCAGTCACGGCGTGGCCTGGGGACACCTCGGCCGGAAGGTCGACACCGCCGTCACGAAGCTCCAAGCGAAAGGGTGGGTCCAGAAGGACGAGAAGCCCACCAAGACGGACACCGGTCAGCACGGGCAGCGCTGGCGGCTGACTGACGCCGGCACCTCAGCCATGGGGGCCTGAGCATGGTTGCCCGGCTGACCCTCGCCCAGTACCAGGCGCTGATGAAGCGCCGCCGCACCCAGACCGTCCAGCCGGCAGCCGCGGCGGTGCCACGAAAGAAGGCCGCCCGACAACATGCACCTGTGCACCCGGGGCCGCCATCCGTCCCCGAGCCGCCCGCCGTTGCTCCGCTGCTCGCCGGGCTTTCCGGCGTGGGCTACATCGAAACGCTTCTCATGCCGTATTCCGAGGAGCTGCTGACCAGCAACCAGCGGCTCCACCACATGGCCTATCACCGTCTCCGGAAACAACTTCGCGCCGACGCCGCCAGCTTGGCCATGGCCAAGCGCCTGCCCCGTCTCCAGCGTGCGGCGATCTTCTACGTCCTGCACCCCCGGCCGATCGCTCGGAAGCGCGACCCGGGCAACTGGTCGCCGACGGCCAAGGCGTACGTCGACGGCCTGGTCTCCGATGGAGGGCTCCTGCCGGATGACAATCACGAGCATCTGCTGGGCCCCAACCCCGTCATGGGACCACCGGTCACCACCGGATTCGCACGCATGTCGCTCGTCATCGTGGAACTCACGGATCCGGTGACCAGCCAGAACGCGGAGTCTGTTGCGACGTAGAGCACCGGGCACAGCCACGTACCGGAGTCCTGCCGAGCTGTCACAAGCCCGGCCAGGAAGCGGTCGTCGAAGACGGAGGAACCACCCCGCCCCAGCTAGTAACGCCCAGAAGGAACATGCACGACCTCAGCTCGGCCTCACAGAGGCTGCTCGACGGCGAGAACCGCGTCCCGGTCGGAACCGCCGGAAAGGACAGAACGACGTGACCACGACGGTTACATACGAGACCCACCAGCGTCGCGCAGTCGAGCCGGACGGCACCGTCCACGCCGCCCGGTACGCCGGCGACCGAGATCACTTCACCACGGCCTGCGCCTGCTATCCGGCTCCCGAGATCGAGCGGTTGGAAGCCGAGTCCTTCCGATCGGTCACCTGCACCGGGTGCCTGAAAGCTCTCGCCGTCGTCATCACCTGCCCGATCTGCCGGGTTGTCGGCGCCGAGGAGTTCGCTCAGCCGATCCCCGGAACCGACGACTTCGCTGACTGTGTCCGCTGCGCCGGATGCGGTCACACCTGGTGCCTTGATCCCGGCGCGACCACCGGGTGCACCTCGTGCGGCGGCTCGGGCCGCCTGGGCAACGGCTCCCTCACCGGACCGCGCTGCCCCTGCCACGAGGACAGTCGGCCCACCTGACCGAACGCCCGCCGCCCTTGGCCCGTAACCGGAAACCACCACCGACCCGCCGACCATCACGACGAAACGGATCCCATGCTCGATTCCCCGTCCATCCGCTGCCCGCGCTGCCAGGGCACCGACCTCGTCCCCAACATGATCGACTACCCCTGCGGCGACAAGGACGTCGACACGCTGAACTGCCCCCGCTGCGCCACCAGCTGGGACGCGTTCGACACGCCGACCCAGCCGGGTCCCAACTACACGGAGGCCTACGGGGGCGCGCTTGACCTGTTCGAGGAGGAGCACGCGCTGCTCGTCCTGACTGAGAACATCAAGGAACGCGCTCAAGCCACCCTGACCGGGGCCGGAGGCGGCGTCGAGAGCTGGGAGCACCGGGAGATGCTCCTGCGTAAGGCGGCGTGGCTGGACCGAGCGGCTCACCGGACCGAACTGGATTGGTACTGCCGGGCCTACAACGACGACGCGGTCGCCAAAGCCAACACGTACGCCGAGGAGGCCGCAAAGGCACTCCTTGACTTCGACGCCGGCCACGGCGGCCACCATGTGGTCAGCGGCTTCAGCACCGACAGCCCGGTGTGGAAGGTACCCGGCGGAGCGCGGGCGTACGTCCGCCAGGAGTACCTCACCTGGCACAAGGCCCGTGAAGCGGAGGCCGACCGGGCGGAGTGCGAGCCCCGACGCGGATCCGACGGAGAGCTGTACGACGCCGACGGGCGAGCACTGTGAGAGGCCGCCGTACCGAGAAACGCGACGAGAGCACCGAGTGGAAGGCCGTGGCCCGAGAGACTTTTCACGCCTTCGACCTGATCATGACGCCAGCTCTGCACGGACACGACCAGCAGAGCGGCGCCCAAGCGGCCACGGCCCATCTGGAACGGGGTCGGCAGCTGATGCAGCCGATCATCGACCGCTACGTTGCCGACGCCCGTACCCCGCTGGGACGCGCATGGCGCACCAACCGGGTCGCCCGCGGCGCATACGTCCAGGCCTTCGCCCAGGCCATCGCTCATGCGTCGGCCCGCGCGGCCGGCGAGCCCGAGCCCGGCTGGCCCATCCTCTACAGCCGCGGCGCGCTGCCGCTGATCCACCGCTACACCGGCGACCGCCGGATCCTGAACGATGAGGAGGACCCACGATGAGCGATGCGCCCACGGCGCACGAGGTCGGCACGGTGTTCGAGCCCAGCTGGGACGACAACCCCACCTGGCGGGGCACCAGGCCGTACGCCGACCTTGGCACGGCCCAGGAGGTCACCGCCGAGACGTACCGCGAGGACTTGGAGCAGTTCGACGAGTCCGAACCGGCGGGCGTTCTGAAGTGGCGGCACAGGTTCGACGGACTCTGGGAGCTGACCGATGACGGTCACCCGACGCCTGTGGCGATCCGGGCGCGTGCGCTGTACGGGCCTCCGCAGCCCCTCGGCGAACTCTCCGCCGAGGAACAGCTCAGGCTCGCCACGGAGTTCCGCATCCCGCTGCCCCTCGGCTCGGCCGGCGGGTACGGCGAGGTCGTGGTCCGTCCCGACAGCATCAGGGACCGCTGGGCGGTGACCAACGGCGCCATAACCGGACTTGAGGCGTGGGTGGCAGGAGAAGGCTGGCGCCGTGTGAGCGACGTCGGCCCGGACGCCGTCTACACCCTCACCCGTGAGAAGGCGATCATCCTCGGCTACCAAGTTGCTGATCTTGAGGGGGCGTTGCACCAAGCAGCCGTCGCAGCAACGCCCCGGACCGGTCCGGCTGCGATGCCTGTCGAGAAGGCCGCCGAGGCAGACGTGGCGACGGTGCTTGAGGTCGCGGTGAGGATCTTCCACACGGTCACGGGGTCCACGGACTGCGACAGCGACCTGTGCTGGGACGTGCTCTCCCGGGTGCTGGCCACGGTGCCGATGGAGGAGATCACGGACTACCCCCGGCGTCTGGAGCAGTTCGTCGTCAGGAGGAACGAGCGGCTTGACCAGGTGTATCGCGAGTTCGGGCCTGGCAGCCCGCTGGCCGTCCACGGCCGGTACGAGCTGGTGGGGCAGCCCGTCAGTCTCCCGCTGTTCGAACGGCTGGACGTGGTGCCGCACTTGCTGCTCGGAACGCTCCAGGGTGAGCTTCCCGAGGTCTGGGTGGCCGATGCGGCCAGTGCCTGGAATCCGCGGCTTCCCTGACGAGCGGCGCTGCGGCAACGCCGGAGGGGCCGGGCTGGAGACGATCGTCTCCAGCCCGGCCCCTCCGAAGAATTGCCCGCTTGCGACGGGCTAGTTGCTGTTCGGCCAGCCGGTGCGCGAGAAGCTCAGCTGGGCGGCTGCCTCGACCGTGGCATCGATGTACTGCTCCGGCGCGTGCGGCATCACGTGGACCGGCTTCAGCATGAGCACGGCCCCGACGATGATGTCGTCCCAGATGATGGGTGCCGCCACGGAGTTCCAGCCCGCCATGCACTCCTGGTAGCCGAGGGCGTAGCCCTGGTCCCGGATCTCCGCCAGAGAGGCCTTGAACTTGCCGGTGTCACGGATGACGCCGGGGCCTGCCTCTTCGGGTATCTCCTCCTCGAAGACGAGCTCCTGCACTTCCGGGCTCAGATAGGCCAGGATGGTGCGGCCCGAGGCGCCGGTTCGAAGGCTTCGGGTTATCGACAGCACATCGCGGGCGGTCATGCGCAGTTCGGCGAGGTCGGAGTCACCGACCGACATCATCAGGCACTGCCGGTTGGCCCCGAACTGAGACTTCGTGTATAGGAAGACGAGCCCTTGGTCCGTCTCCTCGCGCAGCTTGTCCAGGACGGCCCTGACCTCGGCGCTCCTGTTGAAATTCACGCCGGTCAGGGCGTGGAAGCCGACTTCGGCTGCGCCGGGGCCCAGAGCGTAGAGACCTCTGGAGGGGCGGACGACGATGCGGGTGTAGGCGAGTCGGGCGAGAATTCGGCCGACAGTGGAGTCGTCCAAGCCTGTGTGTGCAGCGATGTCGGACAGCCGCTGCGGACCGCCCCCCATCTCGACAAGCGCCTGCTGCACCATCATGACTCGGTCGGTGTGCGAGGTCCCGCCACGGCTCATCCGTCCTCCTGCCCCATGCCCTCAAGTCCGAAGGCATGTCGTCCCGTTACGCCGGAGATGTGCACGTCACCAGCGTCTGTACACCTCCTGGGAGCTTACTGGCCGTTTACAAGAGAGATCTTGCCGGTTGCTCTGCGCGAGGCGAGCAGTCGGTGAGCGTCTGCGGCCTGCTCCAGGGGGAAGGAGCCGCCGGAGATCAGCCGGAGGTGGCCGTTGGCCACGTAGGCGAACAGTTGCTTGGTCGACAGCTCCAGCGTGCCGCGGCTGGTGTACAGGTTCGGCAGCCAGAAACCCGAGGCCGTGATCGAGTTCTGGAGCAGGGTGTGCACCGGGATGTTCTCAAGGTCGCCGCTGGCGAAGCCGTAGAGCACCAGCCGGCCGCGGGGCGCGAGCGTCTGGATCGTCTCCTGCAAGACCTTGCCGCCGGTCATCTCCAAGGCCACGTTGACCTTGCCGCCGGCCGCTTCCGTCACCCGCGCGGCGAGGTCCTCGTGGGTGGAGGAGTCGACCGTGGCGTGCGCTCCGAGTTCGAGTGCCAGCTGCCGCTTCTCCTCGGTCGATGCCATCGCGATCACCTTGGCGCCCGACTGGGCGGCCAGCTGGACGGCGATGCTCCCGACGCCGCCGGCCGCCGCGGGGATCAGGATCTTCTCGTCCTTCTCCAGGCGGGCGACGGTGTAGAGGAGGTGGAAGGCACTGTTGCCCTGCAAGGGGATCGACACGGCCTGCTCGTCGGTGACGGCGTCCGGGATCTCCCAGGCGGTCAGCTTGGACACCGCGATCTTCTCGGCGTAGCCGCCACCCTGAGTGAGCGCGACCATCCTCCGGCCGTCCTGCGCCACGCCCACGACCTCGTTGCCCGGGATGTAAGGGAGTGTGACGGACTTCAAGTAGGAATTGCCGACAACGTGAAGATCTGCGAAGTTGACACCACATCTCGTGACATCCAGAACAATCCGTGACCCCTTCTGTACGGGATCGGGCACCTCCGAGAGCTTCAGCACCTCAGGGCCGCCGTACTCGGTCATGGTGATGGCGCGCACATTTCTCCTCAGCTATAGCGGGCGAGCGTCCACAGGTTAGACCACGGGTCAGCAGGCCTCTGAGCTGGCCTTATAGTGCGTCGGCTTTCTCACCACGTGAGAAACGGCCGGTACTTGCATAGGGCACTTTCTCTCCTGGTGAGAAATGGAATTGCTTGTTGCGTTTGCTTGCAAACTCGGGTCATATTGAGGCCGCTGCCGCGTCGAGAGTGACCGCTCGACCACTGGCTGCTGTGCCGCGCTGCGGGGCGTGGGGTCGGGGGCGCGGCGATCGAGTCGGAACATGCGGTGGGCCGCCGTGACACACGACTAGAACGCATGTTTGATTGCGGGCGGCTGGCCATACGGGGCGCAAGGGGGCTGAGACGAGATGGACACGAGGAAAACGCTTCAGCCCTGCTCCCGCTCGTTGTCCTCTGCTCTTCGGCCAGCGAGGGCGTGGCGCAGCCGCCGGGCTCTTCGTCGGGAGACGGAGAACCTCGTGGCCTCCATGCCGATCCCGGATCCCTTCGACCTCGACCAGCTCATCGCCAACATCGAAGCCGCCCGAGGCCGACGGATCGTGATCAAAGCCCTTCCGGACCGCATCGCGGCCGCCACCGGTATCTGCGGGCTGTGGGTCAAACACGACACCCGGCCGGTGGACCTCCTCCTGCACGCCCGCGGCGGCTCGCCCTGGCACGAACGCCAGATCTGGCTGCATGAGCTCGTACACCTCTGGGCAGACGACGCCACCGGCGTGGTGGGCACTGACGAACTGCTCAGCGACTTCTCCCCCGAACGCATCGAGAAACTCGTGGCCGGCGGCCAGGTCGCCGCGCGACGGCGATACGAGACCGGGATCGAGAAACGCACCGAGGACGCCGCCGCCATGCTCAACCGCCTGGCCGACACCGCCTACCTGCTCATCAAGGACCCCACCACCCGCCGCCTTGCCGACGATTTCTGCTCGTTCGGCGGGCCTATGCACCTGTGAGTACTGCATATGTCCGATGGGATCGCGTACGTCATCGCGGGCCTGCTACTCATCCAGGCCTTCTTCAGAGCCAGAGCCGCCCTCAAGGGGTGGAAGCGCGACCGGTCTCTCTGGGGAGCTTTCGTCGCCTTCGCGGCGGCATGGCTGAGCCGGACCACCCACGGCCGAGACCTGCTGAACAACCTCGGCATCCCCGACCTCGCCTACTTCGTCAAACACGCCCTGACGATCGCCGGCATCTGCGTCATCCTGCGCTACGTCACCGCGGTCTACCGCAGCGACGGATTCACTCGTGACCTGCCCCGCAGCGTCCGGATCTCCGCCATCGTTCACCGCGTCGCCACCAAGGCCTCCGTGGCTACGGTCGCGGTCATGGGCCTGGTCTTCGTCTTCCTGCTCAACGACCCCGACACCAGTACCCCCTTCTTCCTGGACCGGCACCGCGGAGAAGCCGGGGTCCTCGTCTACATGGGCCTTTTCTACCTCTACGTCGGAGCAACCGCGGCCGTGTGCGCCGTCCAGTGGGGCGGTGCCGTCAGGCGAGCCCCGATACGGTCGCTGCGCATCGGGCTGCGCATGATGACCGCCGGCATGGTCCTGGCAGTTCTGTACGCGATCCTGCGGACCGCCTACCTGCCCGTGATCACCTTCTCCAGCGTCTCCGAGAGCGCCAACCTTGACCAGGAGAGGGTGACTGACACTCTGCTGTACTTGTCGTTCCTCCTGTGGGGATTTGGCACCATCGCACCAGCCGCCCGCGCCGGCCGTGAGCGCATCTCCGCCGTGCGCGGCCTGCTCGAGCTTTACCCGCTGTGGCGCTCGCTCGCCCTGTGGGCGCCCGAGGTGGTACGGCATCGCGCGAGCACGCTCTTCTCGCGGCGCGCGGCCAAGGCCGGACGGCTCGACACCGTACGCGACCTCTTCTTCAGCCCCGACCCGTCCCCGCCTGCCCACCTGGCTCGATGGGCGATGGACATCCGCGACGTCATTGCCGAACTGCGCCGCCAGGTCCCGGCGGACCTCGCCGAACGCGCCCTCGTTCAGGCGGAGGCCGAGCTCAAGCCTGAGCACGGAACCGACGTCCAGGCCGAGGCGCTGTGGCTTCGGGCCGCCGTGTCGGCCGAGCGTCGCAGGACGGAGGGAACCGCTACCAGCAGTGCGCCCTACCCCTTCGGCCCCGGCCAGGACCGCGACCAGGGTGATTCCGCACCCGGCCACAGCCTGCGCGAGGAGCTTGAACACCTGCGGACCGTGGCATCCGCCTTCCGCATCACCAGCCTGTCCGATGGACGTGCACTCCTCGTCGGCCACCCGGCCGACCACGTCTAACCCCCCACTACGAGCACCAGAGAAGGTCTGACCATGGCACCAGCACCCGCCCGCCCGACCCAGTCCGCCGCGGCCGTTGTGCGCGACGCGGAAGACCGCGTCCTCATCGTCAAGCCGGGCTACAAGGACGGCTGGAACCTGCCGGGCGGGGGAGTTGATGAGGGGGAAACGCCCTCGCAGGCCGCTGCCCGGGAGCTGCGTGAGGAGGTCGGTGTCGAGCAGGTGATCGGCCGGCTGCTTGTCTCCGCCTACATTCAGTCGGAGGCTGGTGCGCACATCTACTGGGTCTTCGACGGTGGTGTCATCAGCGAGGAGCAGAAGTCCGGCATCAGGCTGCAGGAGAGCGAGCTCGTCGACTACCGGTTCAAGAGGGCCGAGGAGATCGGCCCCGATGAGATTCCTCCGGCCGTGCGTGCAGTGTGGGACCGTGCGCTCCAGGCCCTGCGGGACGGGACAGCGCTGAGCCTTGAAGTCGTGCGGTAGTCGATGGGAGTGCTGATCTTGAGGGGCGGGCTACTTCGTCCCGCCCGTCTCCGGGCCGAGGATCTCGGCCATCGTGTCGCTGATGAAGTCCGCGAGCTCGGCGCGAGCCGCCTCCGGAATGCCGCTCTCGCCGCCGCGGGCGGCCCGGATCGTGTAGCGGTTGCGCACCACCTGGGCCGAGACCACGAGGCGTGCGATCTGCGGGTCGGACGTATGCATGTAGACCGGCGGGAGGTTCAGCGCGAGGGCCAGGGCGTCCAGCACCTCTTCCGACATCTGCGTCTGTGTCCCCTCGCGCAAAGCCCGCACCAGGTCCTCGGTCAGCAGAGGCCGGCCGCTCTTGCGGTTTCCCGCCGAGGCGATCTCCGCGTCCGAGGGGAGATCGCCTCCGTACACCTCGTCACGCACGTAGGCGATCCTGTCGGCGATGACCCGGTCGTCCGGGAGCCGGTCCTCCGGCGCCGGAACGACGCGCAGCGGCGCCACGACGGGCACGTCGTACCCGAAGGACCTCTTCTGCGCCGCGCGCAGCTCGGCGAGCGTGACCCCGTAGGCCTTGCTGAGCGCGAGCTCGTGCTCCTCCGACAGCGGCCTCTTGCCCTCCTCCGCGGAGCGGACCGCCATCGCCGACCTCGTCTTGGTGAACTCCGTTGTGTCGGCCCGGGTCATGCCGGCATCGCACCGCAGGTCAATGAGGTCCGGCGGCCCCAGCCGCGGGAACAACTCGTCGAGGTCGGCGTCCACGGCCCGTGCGATCCCAGGAAGCCGCTCCTGCGGCGGCGTGGCCTGGTTGGTCTCCCACTTCGACACCTGGTTGGTCCGCACACCGATGTCTTCCGCAACGCTCGTCTGCGACTTGCGCGCGATCACGCGGCGGTCGCGCAGCTTGCTGCCGTCGAAGATGCGCTCGGGCATGCAGGTACTCCATCAGGGTTGGCGGGCGCACTCACTCTAGCCACTTGATCAGATCACGAGAAGAGGATAGTTTCATCTTCCGGTGATCAACAGGGTGGCACCGCCAGGTCGACTTCCCTCGAGTTCGCCGTAGTACCACGTGCTCCCGCAAGGAGCGGTGCGGACCCGGCCATTCCGGTTTCCTAGGCCAATGCGATGGCCGGGCCCGTACGTGTTCCCCGAACAAGACGGAGATCGATCTGGATGAGTGTGGCATCACCCGCACCTCGTGCGCACCACGTGCAGCAAAAACGACGCTTTTTCGCGACCATCGCGCAGGTCACAGGCTTTGCCGGCCGCCTGTCCCTTACGGGCGCGAACACGGCAAATGCCTCCCTCCTGGCGGCGGCGAGGCCCACGCGGTAGTTCCGGACGATCACGAGCCTGTCCAAAATCTGCCCCTGATCGCCCCTACCGACCTCAGTGCTCCGGGGCCGGGCAAACCTGACGTGCCCGGTCCCGGCCTTCGCCTTGCCACTCCATCCTGAAGGCCCCCACGGTGATCGACCTGTCCACCAGTACGCGGTACGTAGTCCGCGCGGCACGCGGATGCAGGAAGGCGGCTGCTCCTGGCAGCAGCCCTGCCGTGCGGCCGCCGCGCGCCGGACACGATCTCGGCGCATGCGCCGGCCACTCCGGCATAGCCGCCGACATCCTCACGGGCAGCCGCCTGCGGGCCGACCTCGCGGTCGGCGTTGCGGGAGGGCACCCGCTCACCGGCACCTGCGCACCCTCGCATGTACCGGACCTCAACTTCCCACTGACGAAGGCCAAGACGACGCCCTGGCCCACCGGCCAGCGGCCCAATCCGGCAAGCGCGTCCTCGAAGGCCGACCCCACCACCTCAATGGGCGGTGCCACATGACGACCGACGACACACCGACGACCGACGAGACGATCACGACAGTCCAGCCGGCTGCCCCGTGGCCCAACTACGAAGCCGACCACGCCCGCAAAGAGCTCGCTGCGATGAAGATGCTCTGCGACGGGGCATCGCTGCGCACCGTGCGACTGCGCACCCAGCTGAGCTGGGCCCAAGTACGCGCGCTCGCCGAGGTGGTCGCCGAGGACGCCACGACGCCTCCGCCGCGCAACGTGCTCCGCGACCGGCGCCCGCACCGGGCGGCACGAATCCGCGTCGTGCCCCGCCGGCCTGCGCCGGAGTCGGCGCAGGAGTCCGCGGACGAAGTGCAGTCGACCGACACCACGGAGCAGCTGAGCCTGCTCCCCGAGCAGGAGGACCCCAGGGAGAAGGGTTATGCGCCGGTTGCCGAGCCGGAGCAGC
Source organism: Streptomyces sp. P17 (assembly GCF_032436805.1). NCBI lineage: Bacteria > Bacillati > Actinomycetota > Actinomycetes > Kitasatosporales > Streptomycetaceae > Streptomyces > Streptomyces sp. P17. The sequence goes on from NZ_JAVRBF010000009.1 coordinate 129,114, forward strand.
TCTCCCTGATGTGTCTCTGACGCCTCCCTAGCCGCCGGCTGGCGGCTCCTCCCCAGGCCCTTGAAGGCCCGCCGCGCTCATGCGCGCCACGGGTCTATTTCGCGCTACCCGGAAACGGACCCACGTGCTCTCCGCTCAGCCCCTGCAAGCCCCCTACGCGTCCGCCGCTGTTCCCGAGCGGGTCCGCGTCGCCCCCGCTGACCAGTGGGTCTCCACGACCTCCGGCCGGTTCGCCCCCGACGGCTTCTCGTGGATGCAGGCCGTCTGCTGGTCCTACCTCGAGGACACCTACCGCCGCACCCGTGACCACGGTCCCCGGAAGGTCGGCGAGACCACCCTTCGTGTCGCCGCCGAACTCGCCCGCCTCGCTCCCTGCCGGCCTGGCGTCGACTTTCTCGCTCGCGTCCTGAAGCTGAGCGAGCGCACCATCCAGTACCACCTCGCCATCCTGCGGGAGAGCGGACTGCTCGCCTACCGGTCCAAGGGGACACGTGTGTCCGGCGAGGGCGGCCAGGCCTCGGAGTTCGTGTGGATCATCCCCCAGGCCTTCGACGCCGCCCTGCACCTCGTCACCCGTACCTGCGATCGGCTTGTCCGCGCGCTGAGGGGGATCGGCGACGAGGGCCGTGCGCTCATGAAGCGGCTGGCGAAGATGGCGCAGAAGCTCCTGCGGCGCCGCCGTTCCCGTCGCTCGAGAACCCGTTCGTCGGGGTCATCGCGTTGCACCCCAATGGGGGGTAGTTCAGATAGCTCTTCTTCTGCGGGTGGTACTTCTCTCCCCCCTGAGAGCAAGCTCGAATTCGGGAAGCGCACGTCCCCCACCCAGAAGAAGTCCAAGGCGAAGGCCCGTCGCACCCTCAACCAGACCGGCCGCCGTTTCCAGCTGGCCCGCGAGCTCATCGAGCAGGTCGACTGGCTGCGCGGCTGCTCGGTGCCCCGGATCGCGTGGGTCGTCCGCGACGTTGCCGACGCCGGATTCACCGCGGAGGAAGTGCGTGGCTGGCTCCACTTCCGGGGCGGATCCGCTCGGGTCCGCCGCGCCTCGGGGCTGCTGGCAGTGCTGCTCAGCGGCGCCCACAAGGTCCTGGACACCCAGGACAAGCGGGACCTGGCCGTTGCCCAGTGGCACGCTGCATCCGAAGCGGCACGACGGCACCGGATCCAGTCCGTCCGGCAGCGCAGCGAGCGCTTCGACGGCGACTGGCAGGCACCTCGCAGCGCCGCGGTCCAGCGCATGGTCGCTGACGCGATCGCCGCGACCGCCGCCCCCGCCGCACCGGCCGAAGCACTGCCCGACCTCACCGGACCGCAGGACCTGACCGTCGAGGAACTGCAGGTCATGCGTCAGACGGCATGGGCGGAGTTCATGCACGGTGACACCGCCCTGGTCACCTCTGCCGTCGAGGCGTTCGGCCGGACGACCGCCGAGTCCATGTACGGCACCGACCTCGTCCAGCGCGCGCTGCGGCTCACCGGCCACAGCGCCCTGATGTCCCTGGGACGCCGGTAAGGAGCACTGATGACCGACACGACCGCCCCGCAGCTCTCCGGCGTCGACCTGGCACGCGTCGCATTCCTCGCGGCGAAGGAGAGCGCCCGCAAGAACGGCGGCGCCACCGAGAGCCGGACACCGCGGCCGCGCTCCCGCCAGGAGGGCGGCCGACAGACCTCCGACGGCCGGGACCCGAGAGGACTCGCCGCGGTGATCCAAGGGCTGATCACCGATCGGGCCTGGGAGGCGCCGACAGTCGGGGGCAGCGCCGTCGACGAGTGGCCGGCGATTGCCGGACCTCGGCTTGCCGGGCACGTGCGGGCCGTGAAGTTCCGCGCGGCCGTCGGCGAACTGGAGGTGCAGGTCGACTCGCCGGCGTGGTTCACCCAGCTCCGGCTGGAGAAGCCCGCCCTCCTGGCGCGGTTCGCTGAGGCGCTCGGGACCGACGTCGTGAAGGACATCGTCCGGTCCCGGCCCGGCGCGGCCGGCGGTGACCTCGCCAGCGAACGGCCTGCGGCACGTGGCGACAACGGAACCCGGCCGGAGACACGGGGCACGACGTCCCTGCGGTCTCTGGTCCAGGGTGCCCACGCGTCCCGCCCGGCCGACCGCGACCGCGCGGATGAACCGTCTGCCGGCACGCCAGCGGTCGGCCGTCCGATCGATCCCGACCACGCAGAGCCGGATCCCGCAGCGCTCACCCATGCCCTGGCCCTCCGCCGGGCACGGCGGGAGCGTGCCGAGCGCAAGCGCCAGGAGACCAACCAGCAGACGAAGGGAGTAACCCGTGGCTGAACGAGACGACCTGTCGGAGCAGTTCATCGCCCGCGCCCTGCGCCTCCAGATCGAGGAAGGCCACCTCTGGCTGGATCCGGCGGCCCTCACCGAGGACATGATCATCAGGTGGTTCGGAGTCCCACGCCCGACGGCCGCCCGCGCCCTGCACACGCTCTGCGGCGACCTGCCGCCAGCAGCCGACGAGCCTGCGCGGGCAACGAGGGTTCAGCCGTCGCGGGCGGCCGCCCACCCGCGGCCTACCGCGTCGACGGTCACCGATGCGGACCTGGACCTGCTCTATGCCGAACTGGCCAGGCTGCACGAGCAGTTGCGCGAGCGCCGCTCCGCGGCATGAGGGACGCCCCGCCCGGGCGTCCCCGCCGGCGAGTACGGCGCACCGCCGCCCCAGGGAGCCTCGTTAGTCCGCAGAGGCACGCACGCCGAGCACGCGCAGAGCCAGCGGCTAGCCGCTGTCAGGACCCAGCTGAACGAATACTTAGAAATGCTAGTTGCGTAAGCATTCTTAAGCGTTCTAGGGTGGGGGCGCAGACGCCCGTACGAGACCGAAGGGGGCAGCGATGCCGACGGACGGCAACGCCGAGCCGGACCAGGTCCTCGCCGTCAACGTCACCCGACGCTGGAGCGAAGTCGAGGACGGCACGTCGACAGAAGCCGACGTCGTCCTCGGAGAATGGTCACCATGGGTGGGCCGTTCCACGACCAAGCGGCACTTCGACCCCGACCGTATCGCCGTGGTCATCGCATGCCGACGCGGCGAGACCATGGCCGTCTACGAGATCCACCCCGACGGCGACGGCGAGCGGTACCACTGGACCGGCGACGAACCCCGAAGGCGCCTCGTCTTCCACGGCCGCCCGTCCTCCCGGTACGCCGCACACCTCAACGCGCCGGCCCCCACGTGGAAGGCCGGAGAGGGCACCCCTCTCAAGCTCCTCGCCCTGGGGGACCTGCTCCAAGGCGAACAGCCGCAGGGGCATGACGAGCCCGCACAGCGTCAGGCCGTCGTCGGGCAGGCTGTGATCACCCTCAGCGGCACACAGAACCTGACCGTCTCCATCCCCCCGCACTACAGCGTCACGGTCACCCCCCGCGCCGCGCAGGAAGGGAGCAACTGAGCCCATGGAATCCCAGCAGTACAAGGCAGGGCTGGCCGAACTGCGCGGGCTGCGCGATGAGATCAAGAAGGCTCAGGCGGCTCTGCGCAAGCTGGAGGGTCGGCGCGACCGAAAAATCACGGAGGTGGCGGGCTACCCGAAGGCCAAGCCCGACCAGATCGCGCCCGCGGCGGGACGTTCGGTGAGGGACATCGTCGAGCTCGCCCCGCACCTGGCCCCCGAGACCTCCAGCACTTCTGAGAGTGCGGCGCCTGCCAGCAAGCCCGCCGTGCGGCCGGCCGTCGAGGTAAGCGGCGCCGCAGCACCGGAGATGGCCCCTATCGCCGCTCATCAGCCCCCGGCAGCCACCGTGCCCGAACAGGACACCGAAACCACCAACGAGCGCGACGCCGACGCCGAACAGCCGCCCGCCGCGCCGGTCGACCAGGCCCCTGCCGCGCCGGCCGCGGAACCCGCCGCTGACACCAGGCCCGACGTTGCCCCCCGGGAACTGCCCGTGATCCCCGATGGACCGGAGGGCGACCGCTGGTTCAGCGTGGCTCCGAACCTCAGCTCTCAGCGGCCCACCTTCACGCAGCAGTCGCGGCCTACCGTCTTCCTCGACGCCAAGACCGGCGACCTCCTCTTCGGCAACCAGCGTGTCCGGCTCGACCTGGGCGGCGCCAGCGCCGGTGAGATCCTCACCGCGGTATTCGCCTACGCACCCGACACCACCGAGCGGATCTTCATCACCGCGGGTGCCCCGTGGCACCGGGATGCCGATCGCTACCCCTATCTGAAGGACGCGGTCGGGGCCTGGCTCGAAGCCCCCACGCCCGATGGCTGGAAGGTCGAATCCTCACGCGGTAAGGACACCCTCGCCGGCCACTTCCTCCACGAACGCAACCCGGTCGGGCGCTGGGAGCGCGGCAAGCAGCACGTCGAAATCCGCAGCGTGAGCGAGTGGTTCGACCCGGACGGCAGCGACGTCGCCACCATCCGCCACGCCTTCGTCCTGCTCGGGCAGGCCCTCAAGCGGATCTGGCCCGACCTCGTCATCATGGGCTCGCCCAGCCAGACCGGCCGCGACCTGTGGCAGCGCACTCTCCCCACGAAGCAGGGCGCCCGCTGGGCCGACGGCTACCCCGTCATGTCCGACGAGATCCGCCAACTTCTCCACGCCACCTCCGGCCAGGGCCGCACCGAACTCATCACCCCGCCTCGCGTCCCGGACCAGCTGCCCGCCCTCTACGAACTCGACCGCACCCTCGCCTACGGCAAGCACACCTGGACCTCGGGTGTCGGCGCCCCCGAACGCGTCACCGCGCAGAAGTTCGCCTCTTGGTCGGAGAAGCAGCAGAGCGACGTTCTCTTCAAGCCGGGCCACTGGCGTGTCAGGGTCACCATTCCCGACGACTGGAACCACGTCGGCATCCTGCCCTTCGCCGTCGAAGGCGAACGTGCGTGGATCTACCCCCACGAGGGCGGCAGGACCTTCACGACCTGGGCCGGCGGCGCCGAGATCAACCTCGCGCTCCGCAACCCTGTCCAGCCCTGGCGGATCGAGATCCTCGACGGCCTGCTGTGGGAGAGCGGCACGCCGCTCAAGGAATGGTCCGAGAAGCTGAAGAAGGCCTGGGCGGAACTGGCCACCGCGGCGCAGGTCGCCGGCGACGACGAACTTCGCACGGCGTACCGACTGGCCTCACGTGCCGTGCGCAGCATCCTGCTGTACGGCATCGGTGGGTTCGCGCAGCGGCCGACGATCACGACCGGCTCCGTCCAGCTCGGCCAGGAGAACCAGATTCCCAAGGGCGCGCGGATCAAGACGATCGACGGACAGACCGTCATCTGGGAGCGCACCCAGATGCGCCGCAACCCGAACGCGCACCCCGAGTGGTCCGCCGGCGTATGGTCCGCCGCACGCGCCGCCCTGCTCTCCACGAGCGTGAAGGGCACCGACGGCCAGAAGACCCACGTCGGCGCCCTCCACCTCCCGGCCGGGAGCATCGTGGCCATCCGGACCGACGCCCTCTACACCACCGTCCAGCCCAACTGGCCCTACAACGGCGACCCCGGGGACTACCTCCTCAAGGGCATCGTTCCCAACCCCTCCACCGCCCCCCTCACCGAAAACGACTTCTACACCCTGCAGTCCCTCGGCCGGGCCTACCTGGAGGAACAGCAGGACACCGCCTCCGCCAACCTCTGACCGGCACGACAAGAAAGGAGCCCGGGGACCATGCCGCCGCGCAGGCGCCGAACCAGCCCACCGCCCCCCAGTGAGGCCGCACGCCTGACCGACCACCTCCTGGCCGAGGGCTTCAAGAAGAGCGAGATCGCCGAAATCCTCGGCCGCAACTCCGCCATCGTCTCGCACTTCTTCACCCGAGGCCCCGGCGCCGGACAGGCGTACGTCGCAGCCCTCCAGGCCGTCGTCCAGGAAGTACAGGCCGGAGGCCCCCGAGACCTCGCGTCACTCAAAGCCCTCGCCGGCCAGTACGTCCAGCGCCGCCGCACGAAGTCCGGACGACTGGCCCGCGTACGACAGAAGGACGCGCTCCAGCACGAAGTCGACGAAGAGTGGAACTCCGGCTTCGCCCGCGCCGGACGTCAGCACATCGCCTCCGGCGCCTCCCGCCTCAAGCCCATCATCGAGGAGGCCGCCGCGGCCCGCGGTGTCATCGCCTTCACCGTCCGAGCGTCGAAGGGGCGCTTCCTCATCGACTCCGGCCGGGATGAGGACAGCCCGCGCGTGCGCACCCACGTCGTCCAGCGCCCCGACGGCACCGAGGAACGCAGCTACGGCCGCGGCGGCGCCGGCATGGACGCGCAGGAATGGCACCAGCGCGTCACCAGCGCCGGCGGTGACGTCACCGCGGCCATCAGCGACTGGATGGAGGAGACCGGGCGCCTCGCCGAGGGAACCAAGATCAGCCACATCGAACTCCGAGGATGGAAGCCCAACCACTGACCCGCATCCCCGGCCCTCCCGGCCAGGAGGGCGTGCGATCCTGACCCTGGCCTGGCGGTCGCCCATCACCGAAGCCGATGCGCCGCCAGGCCCTCGCGGCCACCGCCCCGGATCCATTCGGGCCACGGCAGCGACGAGCACACCGGAGTCCGCCCTGGCCGCCTCCCCACACCCGCCCCTCGTCCTCTTCCTCGGCGAAGCCAGCTACTCGCGACCCGGGTCACCCGGTCGCCTCTCGAAGACTCTCTCCTGACGGTCCGCAGACCGTCGTACGCCTCCGGACCGTCCCGGACCAGCTCGCATCCACAGCCGCACGGGACCGACCGACTGCCCGCTGAAAGGGGAACTCCATGGAAACAGCGGACCTGACCGAGGACGAAACCGCGGCTGTAGCCGCGGCTGCCACTGCGCTTCTGCTGGCACACCATCCCGCGGCAACTTTCGACGCGACCGGTGCCGTCGCCACGGCCGGCTTCCTGTGCCTGCCCGGGGCGCCGGGTACGGAGCAGGCTCGCGTCGGTCACCGTGCCCCGTTCCCGAGGGCCGACAACGACCGCACGTTCGCCGGCAACGCAGCTGAGGAGTTTGTTCTCGTCGCCGCCTACGCCGACCTGCTGCGTGAAGACGGCTGGATGGTCAGGGAGGTGACGACCACGCGGCCCGGACTCCTCATCTCTAAGCCCTCCGCGTTGCCCCACCGATCCCCAGTGCAGCGCGGATGACCCCGCGACGCACACCGAGTGCGTCTAGACCAGGAATCCGTCTCGCAACCTTGACTGCGAAGGAGAATGCACGTCATGGGCCATGAATCTTCAACTGCGGCGGCATTTGTCGTATCTCCTGGGAGCGGGCGGGGCTGGAAGTCACTGCCCCCCGACGCCGAGGTTGGCGCCTTCATCCACCAGCTGAACCGAGCCCTCCACACGATCGAGTGCCGGGAGCTTGGACCGGTGGCGGCCAGGCAGCGATACGGCCAGTTCGCGGACGTCCAAGGGGGGCGGGTCTTCCTTGCCATCAACGCGGATCAACTCTCGGCTCAGCACCCTGGGCATGAAGAGCTTCACGATCTGCTCCGAACCGTGCGTGAGCGAGGCCCAGCCGTGGACGTCACCCTGACCTCCCCGAGAGCGTGAGCCAAGGCCGCACGAGCCCTCACGAGCAGCCAAGCTCCCTCCATCACGGGCGAGTTGCCACGGCGTCGACCGGGGACGCCGGCCGCTCACCCGCCGGCGCATAGGCTCCTGCGCATGCGAGGAGTCCGCAGTATCCACACACTGTCCTTCGGCGCCCTGTACATCGAGGCATGGCACCGCTCCCTGGGAGGGAGCGAGGACACCCTCCTCGGGCCGGCCACGGGCTTCCTGGTCGGGATCCCCGGAGACTTCTGGCTCGTCACCGCCTGGCACGTCCTCAGCGGACGGCGCTCAGACAACGGTGAGGCCATGCGCGCCGACGGCCTTCGCCCGGACTACCTCCGGGTTCGCTTCGCCGGCGAAGGGGACGACGCCTTCCACCCCATCGACCGAGACTTCGAGCTGTACGACGAGGAATTCCAGTCCGGCCCACGGTGGCGCAGCCCCGGCGAGCGGCGGATCGACATCGCCGCACTGCACATTGGCGCCGTCCCGGACAGCGCGGTGGAGGCGTTCATGCCCAACACCTGGCCCACCCTGCGCGACCTGTTCGCCCCCGAACGCCGCGCCCAGCAGGGCAGCGAGGTGGACGTCGACATCCCCCTGCGGATCACCGACCGCCTGTTCGTCCTCGGCTTCCCCTTTGGCCACACGGGAAGCTGGCCGTTCGCGGTGTGGACGGCAGCGCCGGTCGCGAGCGAGCCCTTCGCCCGCTGGGACCAACTGCCCGGATTCCTCCTCGACTCCCGCACTCGTCCCGGCCAGTCCGGGTCACCGGTCGTGATGCACATCAGGCCCGGCGAACCGGTCGTCGCCGGCGGCGATGTCATCGCGCACGACGAGTCGGTCACCGCCCTGGTCGGGGTCTACAGCGGACGGCTCGACCCGAACGCCGATCTGGGCATGGTGTGGACGACCGACGCCCTCTTCGAGATCCTTCCTGAAGTCGCACCGCCCGGCTGGACGTCACCCGATCCCGTCCGCTGACCGATACCGGCCCGGCGGCGCCGATGCCAGTGCCGCCGGATACAGCACGCCGTCCCCGAACCGGGCCCGCGCCCGATCGGCGACCGCCTCGATCAGCAGCTGCTTGTCGTCCTGGGCGTCCAGGGCGAGCTGCCGCGTCGCCCGGTCCGCCGGCCGCAACCCGTCAGCGCGCAGGATGATGCCCCGCACCCGAGCTCGCTGCAGCCCGAGCGTCTCGTACGCCGCGTATGCACCCCGGCCCAGGAAGACCGTGTGGTGACTCGCCTCAGGCAGGATTCGGCTGCGCGTGGTGGCAGACCGGTCGGCGTACGACACGATGACCGACACTCCCTCGGCGATCTGCCCGGCCGCGCGCAGGCGCGCGCCGAGCTCCACGGCGAGCGCCAGGAGCACCCGCCGGTGCTGCACGGCGTCGAGCTCGTCGTAGACGAACCGGTGCTGTGCGCTGAGGCTCCGTGCTGGCGGCGCGGAGTCGACCGCGGAGACATCGTGTCCGCGGGCCCGGTCGTACAGTGCCCGGCCCGCGCGGGCACCGAGCAGACGCTGGAGCGTGTGCAGGGGGACGGCGGCGACGTCCCCGACGGTGTACAGACCGAACCGGGCGAGCGTGCCAGCTGTCGCGGTGCCGACGCCCGGCAGCTCCCGGGCCGGCCGAGGATGAAGGAACGTGCGGATCTCGTCGGTGCCGTGCCCCACGGCGAAGACCTGGCCGAGGGGGGCGAGCGCAGACACCATCGCGGCAAGCATCGGGGACGACGCCGTGCCCGCCGCGCTGCGCACGCCGTACAGCGCGACCGCCCGCAACTGGATGACCTGGGCGATCCCTCGGGCGTCCCGCCCCCAGAAGCGGCGGGCTCCGGTGACGTCGAGCCGGGCGCTGTCCGGAGGCAGGAACTGGACGCGGGGCGTGAAATCCTCCAGCAGGAGCCGAAGGTCCGCCACCAGGTCGTCGGCCGCTGCCGGGATCTCGAACCGGATGTGGATGATGTCGGTCATCTGGTCACCCCGCACTTCCCGGACTGCGATGCCCCAGTCGGCGCAGGTCGGCGGAGCGTGTCCCCGCAGGATGGAGGTCGGCGTAGGGGTGAAGCCGGGAGCCGGCTGTTCCATCCGTCAGTGTCCGCGGCGCCGGGGTGGTTGCCTCCTCAGTGGACTGGGCCGGGGTGCGGGCTGGCGCGTCCTGCCCGAGCATCTCCAGCGCGGCCTGCGGGCCGTGGTCGCGACGGGCGGCCGCGACGTCCTCCAGGTCCCACGCCATCTCGCCGACGATGGTGTTGCGCGCGCCTCGTCGTTCCACCGTGCCCCGGACCAGGAGGAGGCCGCTGTGGAACACGGTGTGCGCGCACACGTCGTGGGAGTCCTCGAAGAACGCGACGTCGACCAGGCCCGACCCGTCCTCGAGCGTGCAGAAGATCACCCGTTTACCCGACGGGATCGGGGGAGTTTGGGTGGCCGCTCTGACGCCGGCGACCAAGACCCGCTGACCGCGGTGCAGTGCGCGCAGGTGCGCGGCGTCGGTTGCGCCCAACTCCCGCATCAACCGGTGGTGATGGTCCATGAGGTGCTGGGACACGTCGACGGACAGCACCTCCAGCTCGGCACTCATCCGCTCGCGGCTGGTCATCTCGGGCAGCCCGGCGGGGCCCGCGGTGACCAGCTCCCCGCCGAGTGGGAGCTGTCCGTCGGTGGCCGTCCGGTTGCGTGAGTGGCGGTGTAGTTCGGTGGCCTGGAGCAGCAGGTCCCGCCGGGTGAGGCTGCCCTGGAGAGAGGCGAGGGCGCCGATCTGGATCAGGTGTTGCGCGGTGGGCAGCGAGGGCCGGGCGCGCTGCCACAGGTCCTGCAGACTGCTGTAGGGCTGACCGGCGGCGATCCGGCCGACCTCCACCTCGCTGATGCCCTTCACGGTGGACAGTGCCAGCCGCACCCCCCACCCTTCGGAGGTCGACTCGACGCTGTGGGCGACCCGCGAGGCGTTGACGTCGACCGGCAGGACGGGCACGCCGAGGCGGCGCGCGTCGGCGACCAGGACGCGGCGACTCCACATCCCGGGGTCGTGCTGGTACAGGCCGGCGAAGAACGCAGCCGGATAGTGTGCCTTCAGCCATGCGCTCTGAACTGCGGGAACGGCAAACGCCGTTGCATGGGCGCGGCAAAAGCCGTATGCCCCGAACTCCTTGACGGTCGACCAGACGTCGCTGATCACCTCGGTGCTGTAGCCTCGTTCCGCAGCGGCCCGTCGGAACCACGTCTCCACGCGCGGCAGCCGGTCGGAGTCGGCGAGCGCCCGGCGTGCCACATCGCCGGCGGCGCGGTCGCACCCCGTCATACGGACGAAGACGGCGATGATCTGCTCGTGCCAGATGATCACCCCGTACGTGTCGTCCAGGATCGGCTCCAGGTCAGGGTGTGCATAGCGGGGCGCCTCTATCCCGTGCCGGGCGGCGATGAACCTGGCCGGAAGGCCGCCCGCCACAGGTCCGGGTCTGAAGAGGCTGATGTCGGCGATGACATCCGCCAGGTTTTGCGGCTGTAGCCGGCCGATCAGATCCTGCTGGCCGCTGGACTCAATCTGCCAGCAGCCCAACACGGCCCCGCGGCGGATCAGTTCGAACGTCGCCGGGTCGTCCAGAGGAACATGGTCTGGGTTGTCCAGGTCGATCTGCCGGCCGGTGACACGGCGGATCTCCGCGACCGCGTGCGCCATAGCGCTCTGCATCCGGACCCCGATCACGTCCAGTTTCAGCAGGCCCCAGCCCCGCCAGTCTCCCTCCACGTCGATGTCGATCTTGTCGGCCATGATCATCGGATACTGGCCGCCGGGGGTTGGCTGCACCGGCACCCGGTCCAGCAGATTCGCGTCGGACAGGATCACCCCGCACGGATGCATCGCGTAGCCCCGTGGCAGCCCGTCGAGCCCCTCTGCGAGCTCCCACAACGGTCCGAAGCCGTCCGCCCGGCGGGCCAGGTCGCGCAGCTCGGGGAGCTCCTTGAGCGCGGAGCGGATATCTCGGGCCCGGATGTGCGGGAAGGCCTTGGCGATCTCGTCGACGACCTGAGGTGCCAGACCGAGCGCAAGTCCGGTATCCCGGAGGGCGTGCCGGGCCCTCCAGGTCTCCGGCATACCTGTGACAGCGACCCGCTCGCGGCCGAACCGCTCGAAGATCCTGTCGTAGACCTCCAGCCGCCGTGCCGACTCGACGTCCAGGTCAATGTCAGGGAGCGAGGTCCTGCGCTCCGATAGATACCGCTCGAAGAGGAGCCGGTGGGAGACGGGATTCGCAGTGGCCACGAAGAGGCTGTGATTGACCATGGACCCGGCGCCCGAGCCGCGTGCGGCCACCCGGATCCCCATCGCCCTGACATCGCTCACGACCTGCGCCACGGCGAGGTGGTACGCCTCATAGCCCAACCTCTCGATGACCCCGAGCTCGTACTCCAGCTGATCCATGGCGCGCTGGTCGGTGTCCAGGCTCCGGGCGACCATGCCCGCCTCGCACCGCTGGCGCAGCAGGCGCATCGCGTCCCCGTTGTTCGGTCCCGCCCCCACCACCTGTGCCTCGGGGAAGTGCGGCCGGCCCATCCCCAGGTCCCGCACCGGGTCGATCACACACTGCTGCCCGATCGCCGCCGTCTCGGCGAGCAGGGCCGCGGCGCGATCCGCGCCGCCGCCGGCGGCCGCGGCGATCCGGTCCGAGACGGCCGCCATGGCGTCCGGTCCCTTTAGCCAGCGCTCCCCGCCGTCCAGGCGTCGGCGGTCGACCGGGCGCAGGAGCCGGGCCGCGTCGAGCACGTCGGCCAGCCGGTGCTGGCCGCGGTCGGCGTACCGCACCGCGTTAGTCAGGATCACGCCCACCCTCTCCTGATCGGCCAGGCCGAGGGTCCGCGCCGCCAGCCGCAGCGAGCCCGGCCCCGTTCCGGACTGGCCCAGCCAGACCGCTTCGAGCCGTACGTTCTCTCCGGCCAGCTCGCGCCACGGCGCGAGCAGCTGAACCGCCAGATCCGGCCGCCCGGCCGAGAGTGCTCGCGCGGGCTCGGACGTAGGGCCGAGCAGCACCACCAGATCCTCGTCGGCGTACTGGCGCAGGACCGACCACGAGACCACGGGCGATCCGCCGGATGCCTGGGCGTGTGCCGCCGACAGCAGACGGCATAGCCGGGCCCACCCCAGGGCGTTCTTCGCCAGCAGAGTCACGCGAAGCGCGGGCTCCACTACGTGAGCACCGCCGCGTACCGGCGTCCGGGCCCGTTCACGAGTTGCTGACGGTCGGAGGGCGGCGACGGCGATGTCCACGCCGAACACCGGGTGGATCCCGGCGGAAGCGGCAGCGTGAGCGAAGCGCACTATGCCGGCCACGGTGTCCCGGTCGGTCAGCGCGAGGGTGGTGACCCCGCGCTCGGCGGCACGCCGGACCAGGTCCTGAGGCAAGGAGGCACCGAACCGCGCGGAGTAGCCGCTCGCGACCCGCAGGTGCACACCACCAGGCATCCGGCACCTCCGTTCCAGCACACCCCCTTGCCCATCCAGCCACGTGGCTGGATCCAATCACCGTATCGAACAAAAATCGAACACGTCGATTCGTTGCAGCTGAACGGGTCGGTTGCACCCGCGGAGAGCGCTCTTCGGGCCGGGTGAATCAGCCGGATCACGGAATCGAATCGGCGGCTGTCTGTTTCCTGTCGACGGGCTAATGTGCTGGTAGACGAAGATCATCGAAATGGGGGAGGGGGACGGCTTTGAGCGCTGCTGCCTCGCGCCGTCCCGGACGCCCGGTCGGCCCGCAACCGGCCGAGGAGGGGTTAACCGACCGGCAGCGCCGCATCGTCAACTACATCGGTGACTTCACCCGCCGGCGCGGATACCCGCCCTCCATGCGGGAGATCGGCGCGGCCGTCGATCTCGCGAGCCCCTCCAGCGTGTCCCACCAGCTCAAGGCGTTGGAGAGGAAAGGTGCGCTGCGCCGCCATCCGACCCTGCCGCGTGCCTACGTCCTCGCGCCGCCGCCTGTGGGCAGCGAGGTTCCGGCCGACGCGGGAGCCGCCCCGGTCTGCGTGCCGCTCGTCGGACGCATTGCCGCCGGTGCGCCCATCCCCGCCGAGCAGGACGTCGAGGACGTCCTGCGACTGCCCCGGCAGCTCGTCGGCGAGGGTGAGGTGTTCGCGCTCGAGGTGGTCGGTGACTCCATGGTCGACGCGGCCATCTGTGACGGCGACTGGGTCGCTGTCCGCCGGCAGTCCGATGCCCTCAACGGAGACATCGTCGCCGCCATGATCGACGGCGAGGCGACCGTGAAGCGCCTCCGTCGCGACGGGGGTCATGTCTGGCTCGTTCCGCGCAACCCGGCGTACCAGCCCATCCCGGGAGATCAGGCCACGATCCTCGGCCGCGTCGTCGCGGTCATGCGACGCCTCTGATGCGCGTCTCTTAAGACTTGCCATTCTGCAAGCGTGCATGTAGTGTCTTAAGAGTCAACGGGTGGAAGGTGTGGGAACGCCTCGCCCGCGAAGGAGGCCTGCAATGAGGCCCCAAGGAAAGAGAGTTGATGACGAAGAAGCGGCAGATGCTGCTGTCCGGAGTAGCCCTCATCCTCAGCGTGGGCTTGAGTGCCTGCGGCCCCGCCACGGGCGCTCACCGGAGCGACGCCCCTGCGGAAGCCCGACACGACGACACCGTCTCCGGCCTCCGTGACGACGTTCGCCACGTCACCCGGAAGACCGCGTCCGCAGTCCGGCCCCGCATGGTCAACCGGTGCACGACCACCACCAAGAAGATCAAGCACACGTCGCGCACGCGCGTGGGCAAGCGCAGTTCGACCACCACCTGGTATGAGAACAGGCCCGTCACCACCTGCCGCAAGGTGCGCAGCGGAACCGAGTCCTACACCCGGGTGATCCGCCACGAACGCTGGTGCGTGGAACTCGATGCCGTCAACGGCGACCAGCGCCGCCGGGACGTGTGGTTCCAGGTCACCCACGCCACCTACGCGAAGGCCAGCACCGCGCAGGAGGGCGACAAGGTCAAGTTCACGCCCGTCGCGAACGGCTGCTGACCTCGTCGCTCCCCGAGAGCTTGCCCCTCCCCGGAGGGGCAAGGACGACCCGCGAGTGTCCCGCCGCCGGCCGACCGGCGGCGGGACGCGGGCCTCCGCGCGAAATCTGTCCACAGACCAGCCGTCATACGGTCCGACGGCACACCACCGAACGAGGGGATCGCCCGTTGAGCTCGGCACGCCGCCGCAACCGCGCAGGAGCCAGCGCACAGCAGATGGCAGCACGCCAGCGCCGGCGGGCGCTTCCCCTGCCCATCACTCTGGTATTCGCGGCCGCACTCGCGTTCCTCATGACTCAGATTCTCGGCATCAAGGCGGGCGCCACTGCGGCAGCTGCCGCCCTCATCGTCGGCAGCTGCCGCACCTCCCCTGGGCGGAACTCCTGGGCCATCGGCGCGGCTGGCGAGCGCCGCACGGCACGGCTGCTCTTCCCTCTGATCTGGACGCGGCGGTACGCCGTCCTCCACGACCGAGCCGTACCTAAATCGCGCGCGAACCTCGACCACCTCATCGTCGGGCGATCCGGCCTCATCTACGTCGACACCAAGAACTGGACCTCGGTCACCTCGAAGGTGCGTGTCAAGAGCAACGGGCAGCTCTGGTACGGCGATTACTCCCAGGGCCCCGCAGTCGCCACCGTCCGCTGGGAAGCGGAGCAGGTCAGGCGCGTCCTCGGCTGGCCGGTCCACGCGGTGATCGCGGTCCACGGCGCCCGTGTCCCCGGAGGGCGGATCCATCTCGACGGCGTCACCGTCGTCCAGGCCCGCGACCTCCGCCGCTACATCCGTTCGCTTCCCGACGCTCCCGGATGGGACCGGGCGCTGATCCGCGAGACCACCCGCATCGCGGACACCCGACTCGCTCCCGCTTCCGCACGCTGACCGGCCGAGGAACTCTCCAGACCGCTACATCAAGGAGAAAAGACCTCGCAGCCTATCAAGTCAGCCTTTACAATGATCTTTGTGAGCCCTGGGTTGCAGTCACTGAACCCCCGCACACTGTCCGGGGCATAGCAGAGGCGCCTGCGCTCGCTGGATCCGCGAGATCACCGCAGGCGCCTCGCCCATGCCGGGCGGGTCTTCCCACCTGCTCTGTCAGGCGGCCTCTGCGGCCTCCCTCGCGAGTGCGGCCAGCGGTGAACGCTGGCCCTTGCGCACGGCAACCAGCTGCTGCCAGTCGATCTCCGGATGGGCGCCAGGCAGGGCGTCGATGTCGGCTGTACGGAAAATCGGCACCGTGACCGCCCCTGCCTTGGACGTCCCGAACGAGACCTTGCGCCGCTCGACCGGCTCCACCCACTTCAACGTGAGCATGTAGTCGAAGTCCACCCGCCTGACGCCGAGCCGGGCCGCAGACTGGTCCGGTCCGAGCGGCGCTTCGGCCGCGAGGCGCGAAGCGAGGTCGGGTATCGCGCAAACGGCGGCCACCTGGTCAGGGTTGACGAGCACGGCGTCCGGGTCCGCGCTCAGGTTGGCCAGCAGACCGAGGTGGATGAGCCGGCGCACGGCGAACGCGCTTACGGCCGGCGGATCGTCGGGAAGGTTCGGGGTGCCCAGCGCCTGGGCGATCAAGTCCGCGGCCACGGCCGCGCCGATCGGCTCCCGGGGGAGCGAGGTCCGGATCGCCTCCGGGGCCATCGCCTCCACCGCCGGCCGCGACCAGTGGCTGGAGGACGCGTCGGGCGCCGGGATGACGCCGGCGTGCCGCGCCCACCGGAAGGCCGCCACGGGCACCCGCAGACGCTTCGCGGCCTGGCTCTCGTCGTACTCGGTGAGTCGTGCCGTGGATCTTCCTCTCTCGTCGGCCCTCCGAAGCGGGCGCGACAGAAGGTTGCATCACAACTGAAAGCATGTCAATTCGTATTAGAACTGGGCAAGTTGGGTCAGGTAGGAGGGAATCGGGCTCGCGTGTGCGGAGCAGAGATCGCCCAGGCCGGGACTCCGCACCGGATTCCACATGGGCTGAACACCCAGTAGTCGCCGCTGGACAGGGCGACGGCAGGACGGATCGCCCTGGGGTGATGCCGAAACGGCCCCCCGCTGCCCACAGGTCAGCGGGGGGCCGTCAGATGCGGGGTCCCGGACGCCGTCGGACCGGACACGGGTCCGCTCGGCGGTACGGGAGGGCTCTGCTGGCCGGTAGCGGCTAACACCGCATGACAGTGCCCGTCCGGTCCGACGGTCCCCCTGCCTGCGCTCCCTGGGGCCGCCCCGGGTCGGCTTCGGGCGACGCGGCACCCGGAGGGTCAGGGAGAATTCGGGCGAGTGCCTTGTTGAGCTTGCCCTGGACCTCTTCCGTGAGGTCCGCTCCCTCTGCAGTGATCACCCGTATCGGATCGGTACTGGCGAGAACGGCGCATTTCCTGCCGCTGCGGACGAGGGTTTCGAAGGTCATGTGCAGGGTCGCCTTCGTTCCTGCGATGGCGAGGACGTATCGACCTTTACCGTCGCGCCCGACGGAGACGGCGACGTCGTCACGACCGCCCAGCCGTATCTCGCATTGGCTGAGGCTCTGACGGATCTGGAGGGGGAGCGGCTCGCCTGGGCTGAGCGGCGTCAGGGCAGGGAGCACCGCCAGCCCGGAAGCGTCGGGTGGAAGGCGCTCGCGGAGCGCGCGATAGGCCTCCCAGGACTTCGGCATGGGTTTGCGCTCACCGTCCCGGAAGAACTGGTAGGCGTTCCTCTTCCATCCGTTGCTGCTCGGGCGGAAGACCGTCTCGATCCGCAGACGGCCGCTCGTGTGTGTGAGACGGACCGCGGCCGTGCCCTCGAACGTGATGACGGGCTCGACGCCCGTTTCGCCGGCCATGATGTCGACCTCACGCAGCACAGGAATCGGTATGAACCCGTCCTGTCCTACGGGGACTTGGGGCAAAACTGGCACTTCTGGTCGCGCCCTTCTTTGGCTGAAGTGATGGTGAATGGGGACCCGAGAGCGCCGCCTACGGCAGCCCTTTCGCGTCCCGGGTTTCGCAGCTTCTGATTCAGGCCGCTGTGCGGATCGGGTTGCGGTGCAGGCGAATACGCAGATGGGCGGGCAGGTGGTCGGACAGGTCGGTCAGACCGAACTCCGTGCCCGGGGTGTCTGGGGCAGGGATGTCCGGGGCGAAGGAGCGGGGCGCACCGAGGGTGCGGTAGTCGACCACCTCGATCCGCCGACCGGTGACGAGGACCTGGTCGAGATGGAGGGGAACCTGCTCGTTCTCGTACCAGTAGCCGACCGTGGGTGGCCGCCGCATCGGCACGTCATCCTGCGGGTCACGCCAGCCGGCATTCAGCAGCATCTGCAGAGCGTCGGTGTCCCACCCGCCGTACGAACCGTCGCCCAGACGCTTTCGATAGCGGTGCCAGAGATTCTGCGGCACCGCTGACCAGTCCGCCGGCTCCGGATCGTGGAGGTCGGGACTGTTCCCGTCCTGGATCAGGACACAGTCCTCCGGCCAGTCTCCGAACTTCTGCCCGTAGTCGGCGAGATGAGGGACTTCCAGCAGCCGGCCTGCAGGGCTGCTATAGGTGAGGTGCGCTCCGAGCGCCAGCAGGCGCACGCCGTTCACCTCGAACTCCGCTCGCATTGCCCCGTGATGCAAGGCTCCGCGGGCCAGCACACTGGACGGCGAGACGAGGCGGAGCCTGTCGGCTCGGTAGTACATGCAGCTGTGGTTACGTCCGTCGCCGTTGCTGGAGGTCACGTACGGGAGCGCGGTCAGCCCCGTGGCGTCGGCCAGATCGGCAAAGCGATCTCCCCTGTCCCAGTCCGTGGCCTCCATGATCCACAGCAGATCAAGGTCCTGTAAGGAGGCCAGGAAGTCGATCTGCCGTTCCCGGCGGTACTCCTGGTCTCCGTCGATTCCTCCGTTCAGGATGTTCCAGCCGACCAGGTCGAGCTCGGTCGCGTCGGTCTGCTTTGTCATGCTGTCCACCTCCGGCTGCGTGGCTGATTGAGCACGTGGGGGCAGGTCACGAGGACAGAGCACGTAGTTGCTGCCGTACGCGGTCTGCGTCGCGCGGACTGATGGGGGTGTAGATGGCGACGGCCCGCTGGTAAAGGGCCTCGGCGTCGTTGCGGCGGCCAGCTGCCTGGAGGGTTTGGCCGAGCAGTTCGCGGCTGTGCGCCCGCCAACGTGGGGAGCCGGCGCGGTCGAACTCGTCGACGGCCTGACGCCCGAGGAGTGCCGCCTCGTCGAGATCGCCGTCGATCGCATGCGCGCGGGCGAGCCAGGCCAGCGCGCGCGCCGCGTCGATGGAGTCCTGGAGGGAGACGAGGGTGGCACGGGCGGAGGAGAGCGTGCCGATCGCCTCGGATGACCGTTCGAGCAGAAGCTGAACCTGGCCGAGGCAGACCTTGGTGATGGCGACCGCGCGCCGGAAGGTGATCTCTTCCCGGGTGTCCTCGTCGGCCTCGGCCTGGCGCGCGAGCTCGGTACGTCGAGTGAGGGCCTGGAGGAGGAAGGGCTCGGCATCCGCGGGACAGTTCGCAGCGAGGTGGGTTGCGCCGAGCTCGTGGAGGGCCTGCGCTTCGCCTCGCCCGTCGTTCGCGGATCTGGCCAGGTGAAGTACCTGGTCGAACGCCTCGATTGCCTCGTCGTGTTGGCCAGCACCGCGTATCCCGACGGCCCAAGTGCCAAGGATCTCCAGTTCGGCGGCGGAATCCTGGCAGTTGCGGGCCGCGCGGGCCGCGTGTGAGTGGGTGACTGTCCAGAGGTCGTAGTCGTGGTGGGCGCGAAGCAGAGGCCAGAGGGCGTGCGTGAGCTGCCAGACCGATGAGTCGAGCCCGGCGGCGGCCGCCGTGATGACGGCGGCACGTAGGTTGTCCTGCTGGGCTTCCAGCCACGCCAGGGCCTCGGCGTCGGTGTTGAAGGTGACCGGGTCCGCAGGTTCGAATCGGTACTCCCGGGCGAGCGGGCGGTGCGTGGGGGTGAGGCGCCGTTCGGCGCGTGAGGCGGCGTCGAGGAAGAAGTCCAGCGCCATGCGCAGCACCTCCTGCGCACCGTCCGGCTCCTCCTGGGCGAACCGCTCGGCGGCGTGTTCGCGGGCGCTGTCGTGGTATCGGTAGACGGCGCCTCGTACAGGGTCGTCCCCGGCCTGGACGGCCTCGATCATGCCTGCGGAGCGCAGCACGTCTAAGGCTTCCCGCGCGGCGGATTGGGTCAGGCCGGAGAGGGCTGCGGCCAGTGCGGGGTCGACGTCCAGGGGGAACATGCTGCCCGAGCGCCGGTACACCGTCGCGGCGGCCGGCGGGAGTTGCTGATAGCGATCGTCGAGGGCTGTGGTCACAGCCACCTCCTGCAGGGTGAGAACGGGGTGGGAAAGCCGCACTGAGTCACGGGTATGCATCAGCGCGGAGGTTGCGGCTGCCAGGGGTTGGTCCGGTTGGGCTGCGAGGGTGCCGACGACGACGGCCAGGGCCATCGGCAGCCCAGCGGACAGCCGTACGATCCGGGCTGTGGCCTGACGTTCTCCAATGACCCGTTCCCGACCGAGTTGGCGTACGAGGTAGTCCTGCGCGGCCTCGTCGTCGAGCGGCTCGACCCTGTGGAACCGGGCTCCATGGCCGGCGAGGCCTCCCAGCACGTGACGGCTTGTGGTCACGACAACGTGGCCTTGGCCGCCCGGCAGCAGCGCCTGCACCTGGTCTGCGTCGGTGGCGTTGTCCAGCAGGACGCACACCGGACGGTCGGGGACGGCGGTCGCCGTACGCCACCATGCGCCGAGCTCCTCGGCCGACGTGGCACGCACGCCGGGACGAACGGACCGCAGAAGACGGGCGAGGATCTCCGAGGCGGAGGCGGGGCCCCCGGGGGCGTACCCGCGCAGATCGGCGTACAGAGCTCCGCCAGGGAACTGCTCCAAATGCATGTGGAGGAACTTGGTGGCAAGGGCGGTCTTGCCGATGCCGCTGGGACCGCTGATTGCGATCAAGCGCACGGAGTCGGCACCCAGACGGTCGACTGCGGCCGCCAGCTGGACCAGGTCGTAGGTCCGGTCCGTCCATACGGCGGGCACGGGCGGAAGTTGGCGAGGCGTTGGCGGAGTGAACACTGCTTCATGCACGGTCACATGGACATCGGCGACGCTGTCGGCCTGGATGACGGGGCCGTACACCGTGCTGTGGGCAAGCTGGTTGGAGATTGCGCGGCCGGTCAGGGGACTGTCGGGCGGATGGGATGGGATCACAGTGACTTGCTCCTGGTGGCGGCGCTGGCCGGGTGGTTCGTGCCACAGAGGGGTGGTCGGTCCTGCGCTACGCGGTCAAGGCCATCGGTGAGCAGTGGGATCGCGAGCTACGGTTTCCGGCCGACGCCTCCGTAGATGTACGTCGGTTCAGGGGATGCCTCTGGATCAGGGCGCCACAGGGGGCAGGAGACGATGCCCGGCTTCAGCAGCTCGAGCCCCTCGTAGTAAGCAGCGATCTGCTCGGGGCTGCGCAGCACGTACGGGACGGCGCCGGTGTTGTCGTAGCCGGCCTGGGCCTTCAGGAGGTCTGCGTCGGTGTTCGTGCCGTCGTAGTGCACGAGGTAGCTGCCCGAGGGCAGGGATGCCAGAAGATGGCGGACGATCGCCGTCGCCTCGGCGTAGTCCTCGATGTGGCCGAGGATGCCCATGAGCATCAGGGCGATGGGCTCCTTGAAGTCCAGGGTGGCCGCGGCGTGGCGCAGGATCGTCTCCGGGTCGTGCAGGTCGGCGTCGATGTAGGCGGTGACACCCTCAGGAGTGCTGTAGAGCAGGGCGGCAGCATGGGCCAGGACGATCGGGTCGTTGTCGACGTAGACGATCTTGGCGGCCGGGGCGATCTTCTGGGCAACCTCGTGGGTGTTGTCGTACGTCGGCAGGCCGGTGCCGATGTCGAGGAACTGGCGGACGCCGAGTTCGCTGGCGAGGAGGGTGACCGCGCGGATCAGGTACCTGCGGGATTCGCGTGCCATGGTCACGACCTGGGGGGCTATCTCGGCGTACGCGTCGCCTGCCTCCTGGTCGACGGGGTAGTTGTCCTTGCCCCCCAACCAGTAGTTCCAGGTCCGTGCCGAGTGTGGGATGGACGTGTCGATATGGCCGTTCAAGGGATTTCCTCCGGAGACGTCGTGTCCAGTCAGGGGCCGGATCGGGGATCGGTGGGTGCGAGACCGGTCAGGGTGGGGCGCAGCACCTCGGGATCTGTCAGGAGCTGCCCGGTCGGAGCTCCGCGAGTGATCCACCGCAGGTTGAGGGTGTCGTCGCGGGCGGCACGCGGCGGGATCTGAACCGTGGGCCCGCCGAGATAGGTGACCCAGTGCGGCCATAGCAGACGGCCGGATCCCAGCGGGACGAAGAAGTCCCAGCAGCCACTTTCAGCGAAGACCGCGCCGTGCTGCACGCGGTGTGACCGCAGGTGAGCGAGGACCGGGGCGCAGATCTGCTGCGGTGCACGCACCACGTCGAACCGCTGCCCGGTCTGTACGAGACAGGCCTTGGAGCTGCGCCACGCCGAGCCCAGTAGCAGGTACGCCTCCCGGCCGGGGTCGTTCGCGGCCAGGGTGGGGATCGTGTACGGCGGCTCGACGGCGGCGGCGGTGGGGGCCAGCGAAGGCGCGCTGTTACGCCGGATTGCGATCACGTCGAGGGCCGTTCATCCATGAGCGGTGGAGATCAGGCGGGCAGCCGCTGAAGCCAACGGTCGGGGTGGCGTAGTTCGTCGAGCGTCGGAACGAGATCGTGCGTGCCCCACAGACGGTTGAAGCCTTCAGGGCCGATCGCGGCCATCGCCTGATCGACGAACGCGGTGGCCCTCCGCAGCACCCGGCCGTGCTGTCCGCGGGAGGCTATGAACACGAGCGCCGCCTGACGCCGATAGGTCCATGAGCACTGTCGCCGCGTGTCCGTCACGGGCTTGCCAAGAACGAGCGGCGTCGCCTCGCGGGTAGCCCACGAGGCATGCCCGGCGCTCAGCTGGGACACGGGGTTCTGACTTTCCTGCACAGCTGGCCAGGCGCTGCCTGGGACGAGGACTCCACGACACGCCTCGACCTGGGCTTGTTCGGCGAGCACACGAACGAGTAACTCGCAAAGGCCGTCTGGGTCAGAGAGCAGGCCCTGATGCGCAAGGGCCTGGGGCACGATCAATGTCGAAGGCCAGCCGACGGTGTTGGCGACGAGGACCGAGGCGTCAACTGCCCACGTCGTGCGTGCAGCCCAGCCTGCTGCTATGGGAAGCGCTGCTGCCTTCTTCTGCTCCGACTCGGTCAACTCGACGTCAGTGGTGTCGCGTTCGACTTGGCGGCGGATGAAGGCTGAGTAGTTCGTGGCCAAGCCCGGGACGGTCAGCAGCTTCACGGTGACGGTGTGCGGCAGCTGCAGTTGGGTGACCTTCTCGACATACGGTGCTGCCTGGGCGAGGAAGGTGTGCATGTCCTCGGCCAGCTGCCCGCTGCGGCCGGTCTCGTCCTGAACGTTGATCGTGGTCATGCGCGGGCTTTCGGGTCGAGAGCGGGTAAGGACGTGGCGGACGGCGGACCGGAGTGCTGTCCCACCGAGAGGGCGGCGACGATCGCCGTATGGGGGCTCATCGGAATACTGACGAGCCCTCTCGATCCCACGGTGGGAGGCGACTGTGCCCACGAGGGGCGCGGAGAGTGGACGAGTCGTTTGATCACGGAGGCTTCTTCTCGCAGAGGTTGAGGGGGCTTGACCGCCTGCGTAGGGGTGAGTGGTGCACTTACGCGGGGAAGGCGTCGGGAATCACGGTGTGCTCGCGGACGATCACGACGGTCTCTCGTGGTGTGGGCGGTTCAGCGGAGTCAGGCGGCGTGGGGTGCCCTGCGGGCGCGGCGGACCGCGTGTTCGGCCGACCACTGGGGGTGGTGAGGCCCGAGGACGGATTCGGCCAGGCGTATGAGCTGGAGATCGTCGGGTCCTGCCGGGGCATGGATGAGGTCGAAGTCCCTTCGCAGTTGCTCGATCGGCTCTCCGATGCGTGCCGCGTGGCCGCCGTAGAGCTGTTTGGCGTGCTCGGAGGAGGCCGCTCCGGCGCGGTGGGCGGTGAGTTTGGCGTTGTGCAGCCATGGGTCGCATGCCTTGCCCTGGTCGAGGAGGCGCGCGGCGTGGTAGGCGGCGAGTTCGGCGGTCATCAGGTGGTGCTGCATCTCAGCGACGCGGTGGCGGACGGTCGGCAGATCCGCTAGATGCCCGTCGCGGCGTTTGCGGGTGGAGACCCGTTGGGTGGTCTCGTCGAGCATCCGCTGGTGGATACCAAGGGCGACGGCTGCGAGGTTGAGACGTCCATAGACGACGCTGGCGAGTTGGGCGACATCGAGGCCGTCGCCCAACTCGCCGATCATGTTGGTCTCGGGGACACAGACCCGGGTCAGGCGCAGGGTGTCGACGCTGAAACCTCTCAGCCCGTTGACGGGCGCGGGGACGATGTCGACACCGGGGGTGTCCTGCTCAACCAGGAAGGCGGTGAGGCTGTGGCGGTCGCCAGGCTTCCCGGTCCGGACGACGACACAGTGGACGTCCGCGATGGCCGCGTTGCCCACCAGGACCTTCTCCCCTTCCAGGATGTACTGCCCGCCGCTGGGTCGGGCGGTCGCCTCCAAGCCGAGGATGTGGCTGCCACGCTCGGGGTCGGTCACGGCGATGGAGGGCCAGCAGCGGCCCGCGGCGATCTCGGGCAGCAGCTTGCGCCGCATCTCCTCGCTCCCGTACTCGGCGATGGGGGCGGAGCCGAGGATGGATGCCTGGAGGGTCGCGCCGGCCGCAGGACTGACGCGGGATACGGCCTGGAGCACCAGGGTCTTGGCGGTGTGGCCGAGGTTCAGGCCGCCGTCCTCGGTGTCGATGAGCAGGCCGAGCCAGCCCGTCTCGCTCAGGATCTGACGCACGTCACGGTTGGTGTGAGGGCCGCCCTCTTCCATCTGGCGGGCGAGCGCGGTGAGCCGGGAGGTCGCGAAGGCCTCCGCCTCGTTCAGGAGGCTGAGGTGGTCGTCGGTCAGGAACGGGAGGGAGAGGGCGGTCGGCATCGGGTCGTGTCCCCTCGTGTGTGGGCGGGTGGCGGGTGGTGTCCGCCCGGGCCTGCGCATGGAGGCCGGGGCGGTCCGGCATGAGGTCGGCGACCCGGGGGTGAAGGGCCGTCGGCGGGTGGATGTCGGAGGTGTGTGCCCACCGGGTTGTCGCAGGGCGTGGGGGTGCGGCCGCCGTCCGGTGCTCTTGCTCGGGTACGCGGGGCTAGCGGGAGAGGATGTTGGCCATGGTCTCGGCCGCCGCCTTCTCGACGATCGCCATGAGGCCGTCCGATTCCGTGAGCTCGTGCACCCGCTGGTCGATCACGCACACGGTGCCCAGGACCGTCCCGGTGTCCGGGTGGATGAGCGGTTCGCCGTAGTAAGCCGTGATGCCGATGGCGTCGACCACGGGGTTGCCGGAGTAGAGGCGGGAGGCGTGCACGTCGTGCAGCGGGAGGCCGAGCTCGCGGTCCACGACGTGAGGGCACCAGCCGTGCCTGGGGTCCATGTCGCGGCCGACGATAGACAGGCCGCTGTCGGCGGGCGGGTTGTGCAGCCCGGCGAAGTGCTGTCGCTCCAGCGTGAAGTTGACCATGGCGTAGGGAAATCCGGTCTCGGCGGCCAGGCGGTCGGCGATGTCGTCGAACGAGGCATCGGCCTCTCCGGTGACTCCATGCCGGGCGAGGAGTTCCCTGCGGGTACGGATCACGGCGGGGTTCTGGCTGAGCGTCGCCAGGACGAGGTCACGGTGGTCGGAGGTCATGCGGGGTCCTATACAGCGGAGGCGGTCAGGGCGGTGGAATGGGCGTGCCGGGCCAGGTCGATGAGGACGCCGGCGGCGGAGTTCTCGTCCCGGGCGTCGCAGGAGATGACGGGGATTCCCGGCGGCAGTCGTAGGGCGCGGGCGATGTCGTCTTCGGGGTAACGGAGGGCGCCCTCAAAGACGTTGGCCGCGACGACGAACGGCACGTCGCTGTGTTCGAAGTAGCTCACGGCGTGGAAGCTGTCCTCCAGCCGACGGGTGTCGACCAGGACGACGGCGCCGTGGGCTCCGGAGATCAGGTGGTCCCAGAAAGGGACGAACCGGGCCTGCCCCGGGGTGCCGAAGAGGAGCACTTCCAGCCCGGGGAAGGTGATGCGGCCAAAGTCCAGGGTGACCGTGGTGGTCGTCTTGGTCTCCACCCCGTGAAGGCTGTCGGTCTGCGCGCTCGCCTGGGTGAGAGTTTCCTCTGTGCGCAGCGGCTCGATCTCGCTGACCGCGCCGATCAGGGTGGTCTTGCCGACGCCGAAGCCGCCCGCCACAACGAACTTCAGTGTGTCAGCAAGCCGTCCGGCGGGCATCGGGCCACTTCCTTTCGAGTGCGGCGACCACTTCTCGTAGAGTTCCTGGGTCGCTGGCGAAGACCGTGGGGGCGATCTGCACGGCGTGGATGTCAATCAGGTCCGAGACGAGGACCTGCACGACGGGAACCGGCTGACGGATCCTTCCGGCCAGCTCGGCGATCGAGCGCCTCCGGGTGAGGCAGAGCTCCACGATCTGTCGTGCCTCGGGCACGACCTGGCCCGGAGAGGTCTCGGTGCCCGGTTCGAGCTGTGTGTGTAGTTGCAGGTCCGATGAGTGCCGGGACTGCGTGCGCCCGCCAGCCACCGCGTACGGCCGCACGCCCAGGGCATCGACGACGGTCCACGGCGTTCCGTCCTCGGACGTCATCACCGCAGGTCGGCATGAGCGCTGCCGGGGAAGGCGCCGGCCAGCTCCTGCCGGACCGGTGTCGTCATGCGCTGCGGGAACCGCTTGATCAGCTTCCGCATCTCGTAGCCGATCAGACCGAGGTCAGCGGCTGTCTCGGTGTGGACGCCCAGGACCGTCTCCACGGTGCCCTCGGCCGAGGGGCGATGGGAGAACGCGGCATGCTGCCTCACACCCGAGGCCATGGCCACGAACAGATGGTCGTCGAATTCGATGGCGATCTGCCGCGCGTGCTGCTTGGTCCCGGTCGGGCCCGGGGTGCTGGCGGCGAGCGAGGCGTAACCGCACAGCGCCGCCGACACGGTGTCCGCCCAGTCCTTGGCGACGTTGCTGCTGGCCAGCAGGGTCAGCCCGTCTTTCGACGCGACCAAGGCGTGTGTCACTCCGGGCACCCCCTCCACGAAAGCGTCCAGCAGCCATGCCACCGTCTGGGCGGGCGTCAGGTCGGGCGGCGGAGCAGCGGTGGTGTCCTGAGCGACGGTGGGGGTGGGGGGATTCGTCACGGTGAGACCTTCCTGGATCGGGTCGGCTCCGGCCCCTGGCCGGAGCCCCTGATGTCACTGACTGTCGGCGGGCACGGACGGGATGTCTTCGGCCAGGGCGCGCTGGTTCCCGCGCCTGAAGTCACCGAACAGACCGGGGCTATCGGTCACAGCCGCCGGGCCGGCGGCGCTCCTCTGCGGCTGCGGCGTGCCAGACGGGGCGTCGGGGCGCACTGGCAGCGGCGGGAGTCCGTCCGCCGTCGGGCCGAGCGACGGTGCGGCCTGCCGGGCACCTCGGCGCTGTGGCAGCTGCCCGGGCGCCTGCCCCGCCGCCACGGCGGCCGGAAGAGGCCGGGCAGCGGGGGCACGGCGCTCTGGAACCGGGGCGGCGAACTCCTGCTCGGGTTCAGGCTCGGGCCACACGAGCAGATCTCCCGGCACGGTGATGAACGCGGTCGTCCCGCCCCCCGGGTTGCGGCGCAGTTCGACGTGGATGCGGTGGCGCTGCGCGGTCATGCCGACGACCAGCAGGCCGAGCCGTCCGTCCTCCAACTGCTTGTGGACGTCGACGAGGTGAGGCGAGGTGAGCAGTGTGTTCGCCTGGTCCAGCAGGTCTCTGGGCATGCTCTCGCCGCGGTCGGTTACCTCGATAACCAGATCTGCGGACACCGTCCGCGCCTCCACCCATACGGGTGTGTTCGGCGCGGAGAACCGGGTCGCGTTCTCGACGAGTTCGCACACCAGATTGGTGACGTCCGGCGCCACATGGCCGGGCAGTGACAGCTGGGGGGGATGGGAGCCGTGCACGACGCGGGCCCGTTCGTACTGCTCGATAGCCTGGATCGCGCCGCGCAGAACCAGCGTGACGGTGACCGGCTGGCGTACGGCGCTGGCCGACTCACCGCCGAGGATGGCGAGGTTGTCCACCATGCGCCGCAACCTGACGGCCATGTTGTCGATCCGGAAGATCTCGTTGAGCAGGCTCGCGGCCTTGACCTGGTTCTGCAGAGCTGCGAGCGCCGCGAGCAGCTTCATGATCAGCAGATGCTCGCGCTGGGCGATGTGGCGGAACATCGCGTGCCGGACCACCAGACGCGACTGCTCGTACGCCGCGATCACCCTGCCGACCACGTCAGCCTGAAGCTCCTCAAGCGCGGTCTCGACCTCGGAGAAGACGATGATGTCACCGGGTACCGCCGGGTCGGACACCTGAGCCGCAGGACCGACCGGATCGTCCGGGCCCCCGGGAGACGGGACCCGGGGCGTGTGGCCCTGCTGGAGTTGTTGCATCGACCACTCGGCGCTTCGGCCGACGGCGCCGATCGCGTCGAGTACTCGCCGCGATCCCTCTTGCTGAGCCCGGCAGAGGCCCCGTGCTGCTACCCGGGCCCGCCACAGCCCGACGGCCAGAGCGGTGAGCACGCCGGCCCCGAAGGCGATCAGAAGGTGCGGCACCCCAACGTACGCTGGCGCCGCCGACCACAAGCCGCCCGCCGCGCACAGGACGAAGGTCAGGATCAGCATTGGCGTGGCCACTGCGCCCTGGACGTGGCCGTAGACCAGCTTTTCGGCCGGCGGCCGTCTCTGCCGTGCACGACGATGGCCGGATCGGCGGCGAGTCGGGAACGCAGACATCGAAATCCTTGGGGGCGCAGAGGGGGAGGGCCACCAGGGAAGAATCCGCAGCCGCGACGGGGGACGCGCGGCTAGCCTGAATGCTCTTCACCTGGTGACCCGGCTTTTGTCAGGACATCAGGCCGTCGCTTCAGCCTTGCCGATACAGGCTGTCGGCCGGGCAGTAAGGTCCCGCAGGTCGTAGTCGGA
Source organism: Streptomyces sp. P17 (assembly GCF_032436805.1). NCBI lineage: Bacteria > Bacillati > Actinomycetota > Actinomycetes > Kitasatosporales > Streptomycetaceae > Streptomyces > Streptomyces sp. P17. The sequence continues at coordinate 157,668 of NZ_JAVRBF010000009.1, forward strand.
ACCTCTGAGACGGCTGGTGTCCTTGCTCCTACGGTTTCAAGAGCCGCACGGTGTCGTCACGGTCAGCAGTGACCAAATTTTTCGGCTGACATGCAACGCTGTGACCTGCGAAAACGGCTCTACTACCCGCGTTTTTCGGCACGTTGGGGCCAAGGGCCCTCACGATCTGGGACGGTTTGCGAAACCACGGGTCTACGGTGAGCCGACCACGACACCCAGGGAGCAGCTACATGAGTGCGCCTCGATCAGCCAAGGACTCGAAGGCGGCGAGAGACGCCCTACGGCGACAGATGACCGAGCTGGACAGCCCCATGTCCGCCATCGCAGCGGAGATGCGCACGCAGTTCGGTTATCGACCGCGGGAAGCCTGGCGCCACGCCCACGGCTGGTCACTGCAAGAGGTGGCCGACCGCCTCAATGACAGAAGCCAGCAGCAGGACGAGGCGATTGCCGCAGAGACATCCGCCGTCAGCAAGTGGGAACGCTGGCCAGTCATGTCCACCCAGCGCCGGCCCACGATCCCGGTCCTCCTCGCGCTCGCCGATGTCTACGGATGCGGCGTGGAGGACCTCCTGGACCTCCAGGACCGTGCGGAGCTTCCCGCCTGGGAACTGAACGTCCTCAACCGGATGACGCCCGCAGACGTCGAACCTGGCGGCACCGAACTGGTGAAGATGGCTGCGGACGAGTCCTTGACCTGGGCACGCTGGGCGGAGATCACCAACGTTGGTGCCTTCTCGCTCGCACAGCTGTGGGGACAGACACAGCTCCTGGCCTCCCAGTACCTCCAGCCGGACTCGAACCCCATTGCCCTGTTCAGCCGCGCCCGCGAACTACGCGCCGAGGCCGGCCGGCTCCTGGGCGGCCACCAGCACCCCCACCAGGCCAGCGAGCTCTACATGATCAGTGGCTACCTGTGCAGCCTGCTGGCCTGGATGTCCTCGGACCTGGGACACGCCGCGGAGGCCGAGACCCAGAGCGAGACAGCATGGCTGTGCGCAGAGTTGGCCCGCAGCGACACGCTACGGGCATGGGTCCTGTCCGTCCGTTCCAAGACCGCCTTCTGGAGCGGACGGCTCAAGGACGCCCTCCAGCACGCCCGCCGCGGAGCCTCCTACGCCCCCGGCGGCACCGTGGCGGTCCTGCTCGCGTGCCAGGAAGCCGACGCCTGGTCACAACTCGGAGCCGTCAATGAGGCACTGGCCGCACTCACGCGCGCCGAGGCCGCACGGGAAGCCGTCACCGACGCGGACGACATCGGCGGCCTGTTCGCCTGCACGCCCGCGCGGCAGGAGAACTATGCCGCCGCCGCACAACTGCGTATCGGCAGGCCCAACGACGCCCTTGAATCCGCAGACCGCGCACTCGACCTCATCAACGCCCAACCCGTACGGGCCTACGGGACCGTCGCGCAGATCCACATCAGCCGCGCGGCGGCGTACCTGGATCTCGGGGAGCCCGACGGCGCATACGAGGCGTTACAGCCGGTCCTCACCCTCTCCCCAGACCGGCGCTTAGCCCCGGTCGCCGACCGGCTGACGGAACTCGGCGCCGGCCTCGGCCACCTGCGCGGAGCGGGCAGGGCCGTCGTGGGCCTGCGCGCGGCGATCGACGAATTCGGACGAGACTCCGCCTCCCGGCGTCTTGCGGCCCTCTCGCCAGGGCACAGCAGCACCTGATTGGATCACCGCCATGACGACTGAGCCCAACGGCATGCGCAATCACTGGTGGTGGCGACCCGGATGGAACGTGGGCCGCCGCTTCTACACCTGGCACTTGACCTTCGAAGGTCAGCAGGACGTACACCGGCTCGCCGCCGAATACCGCTCCGCCCTCGCGCCCCTGGAACCGGCGCTCACGCTCATCCCTGATCAGTGGCTGCACCTCACTATGCAGGGCATCAACTTCATCGACGAGATCGACAAGAAGGACGTCGAGGCAGTCGTCGCAGCCGCCCGCCCCCGCCTGGCGGCGATCCCCGCCTTCGACGTCCAGTTCGGACCGGCGACGATCGACCCGGAAGCCGTCCTCCTGCCCGCTCAGCCCAGCGAACCAGTCCGAGCCGTCCGCAACGCCATCCGTGCCGCGATCGGCGACGTCCTCGGCGATGTACCCGAACAGGCCCACGGCTTCACGCCCCACATGTCCGTCGCCTACTCCGCCACCGACGGACCGAAAGATCCCATCGCTGAAGCGCTGGCCGAGCTTGATGCGGAGCCCGCACGTGCGCGCATCACCACGGCAGAGCTGATCGTCATCCATAGGGACAACCAGATGTACGAGTGGGAGCCCTACACAACCGTGCCACTGGGGTGACTGTCCAATGTGAAGACAACCCCACCTGCAGAGCCGTTCGGCCGCAGGGCCGGGCGGCGGCAGGGCCGGGCGGGCTGTAATCCCACTTGCGTCAGTGAGCACGTCACGTGTGAACGGTCACGTAATTCCCCGGGCCCGGCGTCACGTAATTCCCCAGGTCCTGACCTCGTCCATGTCTACTTGA